>CACXDQ010000158.1 GCA_902766475.1 uncultured Eubacteriales bacterium | reverse complement strand
TAAAGCCCTTCCGTAAGTTTAACTTTTCTGTCCGCCGCAACGTAGAGTTTTTGGAGAGGCTGACGGTTTTTGATATTCTTTCCGTTTCTTGCGGCTCTGCCGAGGAATACTATTTCGAGAACGTCTTTCATGCCCTCTTCAAGCTCGGCGTCTATCATGCTCTCGTCGCAAACGGGGAAGTCGCAGAGGTGGACCGACTTAGGAGCGTCTTTATAGAATTCGGGAACGAGGTTCTGATAAATGCTCTCAGCCATGAACGGAATATACGGAGCGGTAAGTTTGGCAAGCGTTACCAAAACGGTATAGAGCGTGGTGTAAGCCGCCGCCTTGTCGTCCGTCATGTCCTTGCCCCAATACCTCTCTCTGCCACGCCTTACGTACCAGTTGGAGAGTTCGTCCGTATAGTCCTGAATAGCTCTTGCAGTTTCGAATATCTTATATTCTTCAAGACCTTTATCGACGTATTTGACGAGGGAGTTTAGTTTAGAAAGCACCCACTTGTCCATGAGTGAAAGCTTGCATTTTTTGAGGTCGTATTTCGAGGGGTCGTAGCCGTCAATGTCGGCGTATAGCACGAAAAACGCATAAGTATTCCACAGCGTGCCCATAAATTTCCTCTGCCCTTCGGAAACGGCTTCGGCGGAAAATCTCGACGGAAGCCACGGTGCGCTGCCCGTATAGAAATACCACCTCACGGCGTCTGCGCCCTGAACGTCCAAAACAGACCACGGATCGACGACGTTGCCTATGTGCTTGGACATCTTTATTCCGTTTTTGTCGTTGACGTGCCCTAATACTATACAGTTTTTAAATGGCGCTTTGCCGAAAAGCAAAGTCGAGATCGTGAGAAGCGTATAGAACCAACCCCTCGTCTGATCGACCGCTTCGGAAATGAAGTCCGCCGGGAAATGTTTCTCGAAAAGTTCTTTATTTTCAAACGGATAGTGGTATTGAGCGAACGGCATTGAGCCGGAATCAAACCAACAGTCTATAACCTCTTTCACCCTTCTCATTGTTCCGCCGCACTTGCCGCATTTGCAGGTGGGGGCGTCTATATACGGGCGGTGAAGCTCTATGTCGCCATCTATTCCGCAAGCCTCTTTAAGTTCTTGCTTGCTGCCCATTACCCTTATTTCTCCGCACTCGTCGCAAACCCAGATAGGAAGGGGCGTTCCCCAATACCTTTCACGGGATAAGCCCCAATCGATGACGTTTTCAAGGAAGTTGCCCATTCTGCCCGTGCCTATCGTTTCGGGCATCCAGTTTACGGAAGCGTTGGAAGCCAAAAGCTCGTCCTTTATAGCCGTGGTCTTTATAAACCAAGTGCTTCTCGCATAATAGAGAAGGGGGGTATTGCACCTCCAACAGAAGGGGTAACTATGTTCGAAGAGTACGTCTTTGAAGAGCTTGCCCTCTTTTTTGAGGTCGATTATTATCTGTTTGTCGGCGTCTTTTACGAAAATGCCCTTATACGGCGTTACGGCGTCGACGAATCTGCCCCTCGTATCGACCATCTGAACGAACGGAAGCCCGTATTTTCTGCCGACGTTTGCGTCGTCCTCGCCGAATGCGGGGGCAATGTGAACTATGCCCGTACCGTCGGTAAGCGTAACGTAAGGGTCGTTCGTGACGTAATACGCCTTTTCCTTGAACGTGCCGAGGGCGTAGGGATAGAGCGGCTCATACTCGGTAAACTCGTATTCCTTACCCTTCTTTCTCGAAACAACTTCGTATTCCTCAAAGAGAGTCGGAACGAGAGCTTCAGCCATTATATACGTTTCGTCGCCCGATTTTATCTCGACGTAATCGTATTCCGCATTCATGCAGAGCGCAACGTTGGAAGAGAGCGTCCACGGCGTTGTCGTCCAGACGAGGAAGTAGGTATTTTCTCTGCCTTTAACGGCAAATTTGACGAAAACAGACCTCTCTTTTACGTCCTTATAGCCCTGTGCGACCTCGTGCGAGGAAAGCGCCGTTCCGCAGCGGGGGCAATACGGAACTATCTTATAGCCCTTATATAAAAGCCCCTTGTCGTTAATGGTTTTGAGCGCCCACCACACCGACTCGATATACTTGTCGTCATAAGTGATATACGGATCGTCCATATCCACCCAATAGCCGAGGCGTTCGCTCATCTTCTTCCATTCGCTCGTGTATTTCCAGACCGACTGCTTACATTCCTTGATAAACGGCTCTATGCCGTACTTTTCAATATCCTGTTTGCCGTCTAAGCCGAGCTTTTTCTCTATTTCAAGCTCAACGGGAAGCCCGTGCGTATCCCAGCCCGCTTTTCTCAAAACGTGCTTGCCCTTCATAGTTTGATAACGTGGGATGATATCTTTCATTACCCTCGTTAAGACGTGCCCTATATGCGGCTTGCCGTTGGCTGTCGGCGGACCGTCGTAAAACGTGAATTCCGCATGACCTTCGTTTTTCTTGATGCTTTCCTCAAAGACGTGATTTTCTTTCCAGAAATCCGCCACTTGCTTTTCTCTGTCCAAAAAGTTGAGCGAAGCGTCTACCTTTTTATACATGTATCTACCTCCGATGATTTTACGAATTTAAAAATAAAGCCCCTTTGCAATGCAAAGAGGCGACTTGTCGCTGTACCACTCTTCTTTCCGCCGTATTTGCGGCGGCTCGTCATGCTTTATCGCAGCGAACGGCTCCGCCTACTTAGGGGAAAACCCTTTTCGGAGAGCGGCTCGGGAAGGATACCCGTTTAACTGCCACTGCCGCATTTCACCGTCCACGGCTCTCTTTGAGCGCAATTTTTAAACGAACTTGTTTCCGTCATAGCCTTATAATTTATCTCTATATAAATATAATACCAAAAAAAATAATTTAAGTAAAGCGATTTGACAAAAAAATACGTTAAAACGGTTGCAAAATTTTCTTTTTTGGTTTACAATATATCTACTGTGCTAGGTGGGGAGTCAGCGGTGCCCTGAACTTGCAATCCGCTACAGCAAGGCCGAATGCTTTTCGAGGCTTATCACATGGTTGGCTGCGCACGGTAAGGCGTGTTGATATTAAGGTCTTATGCAACGCAAACCTGCGAACCGTGTCAGGATAGGGATATAGCAGCACTAAACAGTTATTTGCGTGTGCCATGAGGTAGCTTTAAAGGAGCGACCTGCCGTGTTTACGCTTCGGTGCGGTATGTCGACAAAAGATGCACAGTTTTTTGAAACTTCGGCGGTCGGGCTTTGTCCGACCGCATTTTTCCCGAAAGAGGCATTATGTACGAAGATATTGAACAAAATTTGAAAAACATATTTGCCGAGCTGTCCGACGGCAACGACAGAGGCGAAAAGATAACGCTTGTCGCCGCTACTAAGTTTGTGCCGTTCGACAGAATAAACGCCGCTATAAATTTCGGGCTGACTCATATCGGTGAAAACAAGGCGCAAGAGTTTCGGGATAAATTTTCCTTTTATGCGCCGTGCGTAAAGCACTTTATCGGCAGAATACAGGAAAACAAGCTCAAATATATCGTCGGAAAGGCGGATGTTATCGATTCGGTCGACAGTTTAAAGCTTGCGGAAAGCATATCCGAAAGGGCGAAAGCGCTCGGCATAACGCAGGATATTATGCTCGAAGTGAACGTCGGAAACGACGAGAACAAGGGCGGCTTTTCATCTGACGAAATATTTCAAGCGGTAGAAAGGATATATTCTCTCCCCTCTTTAAGGCTTAAAGGCTTGATGTCGATGCTTCCGAAAACTGACGATGATCGACTTATAGCGGGGCTTACGGAAGAAATGAGGAGCATTTACGACAAGCTTAAATCAAATAATAGGGATATTGAATTTCTCTCCGTCGGCACTTCGGGCGATTATAATATCGCAATTAAACACGGAAGCAATGCGGTAAGGCTGGGGACGGCTATTTTCGGAGAGAGAGATTACGGAGTTAAATAAAATGAGCATTTTTGATTTCTTAACAAAGAAAAATAAGGTAAAGAACGAGGATAAAAGACATAATTCGGCAAGCAAAGAAAACTTTTCCGAAAGCACGGAAGAGGAAAGACCTACCGTAAACAATTCTATCGACAGATATTCGCCCAAATCTTTCGACGAGGTCGCCGGAATTATAGACAGGCTTATGGACGGCGAAGCCGTTATAGTTGACGTTTCAAAGCTCTCCGACAAGACGGCGACGAGGGTTATAGACCTTTTGACGGGAGCTATCTATGCGCTTGACGGAAAGCTCGGTCAACTCGAAAAGGACCTGTTCGTCGTTACGCCCGGAAAAGCTAAATAAATGCCGATAATCGACTTATATAGCGATTTATAACAAACTCACGGATTTTTACCGTGAGTTTTTGTATTTTTTAAGCCGCCGAGGGCTTGCCCTCGGCGGCTTGATTTAAACTAATATATCGCTATCAATAGTTTTCCTTTCTGACCTCGAAATAGCTCTGCGGATGATTGCAGACGGGGCATACTTCGGGAGCTTCTTTTCCCATTACGAGATGACCGCAATTTCTGCATTCCCACATCTTTTCTTCGCTTTTAGCGAAAACGGCTTGCATTTCGACGTTATGTAAAAGCGCCTTATATCTCTCTTCGTGAGCCTTTTCGATTTTGCCGACAGCCTCGAACTTGTCAGCCAACTCGTCAAACCCCTCTTCTCTCGCCTCTTTTGCGAACTGAACGTACATATCAGTCCATTCGTAATTTTCGCCGGCGGCTGCCGCCGCAAGGTTTTCGGCAGTCTTTCCAAGCTCTCCCAAAGCTTTAAACCACATTTTAGCGTGTTCCTTTTCGTTGTCGGCGGTCTTTAAGAATATCTCCGCTATCTGCTCATAGCCCTCTTTTTTTGCTACGCTCGCAAAGTAGGTGTACTTGTTTCTCGCCTGACTTTCGCCGGCAAACGCCGCACGAAGGTTTTGTTCCGTTTTCGTTCCTTTAAGTTCCATAAATATTACCTCTATTATTTCCGCAATTTTCGCGGTATTTTACATAAGCGGCGCAAAGAGATTCACGAGAGATTTCAAAAGCCTTTCGTGAAGTTTGAGCTTTGCTCCGTCCTTGTCCAAAAGCTCGCACTCCTCGTCGAATAATTGCGAGAAGTCATTATATAAGTCGATTATCGACGAAGTTTTATACAGCCACACCGCACACTCGAAGTGATGAACGAGCGAGCGGAAATCAAGATTTATCGTTCCCACCACGGCGACGTCGTCGTCGGAGAGAAAGGTTTTAGCGTGTATAAAGCCGTCTTTGAACTTGTAAATTTTAACCCCGGCGTCTATAAGGGACGGGAAAAAGCTCTTCGACATTATATATATTATCTGCTTGTCCGGAATGTCGGGGACGACTATCCTCACGTCTACCCCACGCTTTGCCGCACACTTTAAAGCCTCTGTAACGTTGGTATCGACTATGAAATACGGCGTTGTAATATAGACGTATTTATCGGCACGGTTAATTATATCGAGATAGACGTTTTCGCCTATTCTGTCAAAGCTTATCGGCGCAGGCGAATCTCCGAACGGAAAAACGAAGCCGTCGTCGTGTCTTTCATGAGCCGTATAGATGTATTTTTCCTCTTCGAGGGGCTTATTCGACGCCATGTTATATAGCTGGATAAAAAGCCTTACCAAACTGTCGGTAGCTCTGCCCTCGATATAAACGGCGTTATCACGCCATACGCCGAACGGGTGGGTGGCGTTGATATATTCGTCAGCGATATTAGCGCCGCTTATAAACCCGAATTTACCGTCGATAACGGTAATTTTTCTGTGATCTCGGTTATTGTGCGAAATGGAAACTACGGGGCGGAACTTATTGAAAACCTGTGCGTTTATGCCATCCGTTCTCAGCGTTTTATAAAATTTTGCCGGTACTTTCGCCATACTTCCGACGTCGTCGTACATTATATACACTTCGACGCCCGAAGCTATCCTTTCCGCCAAAATATCGTATATACCCTCCCACATCAAGCCTTCTTCTATTATGAAATATTCCATAAATATATATTTTTCGGCTCTTAAAAGGGCTTTTTGCAAACTCTTGTAAAACTCTTCGCCCGTGGGCAAATAAACCGTCTTGCTGTCGTCGTAAACGGGAAGCGAGGTTACGGATTTTAAGTATTTAGCCATTGCGGCGCCGTTTCTGCCGACCTCTTCGAGCTTTTTCATCACTTCGGCTTGTCCGTAATATTCGTCGTTGTTTTCGTGATAAACCGCCCTGAATTTTTTGAGTTGTTTTCTGCTTACCCTTACGTTTCCGAACGTGATATATATCATCATCCCCGCAAACGGAAATATTAAAAACAGTATTATCCACGGCACTTTATAAGCCGCCGGCTGTTCTCTGTTTACTATTGCGAGAAAGAGTATTACGCCCGTCGCAGTCGTAAACGTCTGCACCGCCCAAAACGTTCTGTTTAAGACGAATATCAGAAACCACGCCGCAAACGCTTGCAACATAATACTTAAAAATATTATCACAAACCGTGAAAAGTATAGTTTTGTATTCTTTCTCCTCATATTCACCCTGAAAACCCGCCGTTGCCTTTTGCTTTCATCTTTATTATATACTCATTAAAACAAAAAGTCAAGTTTTTAAATACGTCGGGGCGATTTAACGGTATTTTTCTCTATCCCCGTTTAAAATATGTTCCAAGTGGAAACAATTTAAACAGCGAATAAATTTTATAAGGAGATTTTATGAATCCATTTCTCGAAACCGCCGGCAAACCGGCAGACTATATCCGCTCTTTAAAGGATATTTATCCCCACCCCTACGACAAAAACACGGTAGATCCGTACACAAAGACGAGAATAATTCTCGCCGCCGGTGCGGAATACGAATCGAACTGGTTTTCCCATCAGACGATGAGAAGGATACCCGACGTCGATTTCAGAAGAGATCTGTCGCTCGTCAGGTACGTTGAAAAACAGCAACAGCAAAGGCTTTCACACTTAAAGCCCGTCGACGAAACGGTGCTTGAAACGACCATTTCTTACGAACAGCTCGCCGTCGACCTCACGGCTGAAATGGCGCAGAGGGAAAAGAATTTCTACGTCAAAAAGGCGCTCGACTTCGCATTGCTCGAAGATTTCGACCACCTCTACCGCTATGCCGACCTACTCGATATGGACGACGGCATACACGCCGAAAGGCTTGTCGGCAGATACACCGAGATAATGCCGGGCAGACCGACGGCGGCTCACCACCGCCACCCGTTCGACAACGTTAAGCACGATACCGACGGCAAAAACTCGGAGACGATGACCGTTTTGAATACGATGATAATAACCGCCGCCGAGCAGCAGACGATGAACTATTATATGAACAACGCCGCCGCCTACAAAAACGACAGAGGCAGAAAGCTGTATGAGGAAATTTGCCTTGTCGAAGAGGAACACGTCACCCAGTACGAGAGCCTTATAGACACTTCTTGTTCTGCATACGAATGTCTTTTGTGGCACGAATACGCCGAATGTTACGTCTATTGGTCTAACTACATGACGGAAACGGACAAAAACATCAAGAAGATATGGGAATATTGTCTGGAAGCGGAAATTTCCCATCTTGACGCCGCAAGGAAGATACTCCAAAAATACGAGCATAAAGATTATAACGAAGTTATCCGTCAAGCCGAATTTCCCGCACCGCTTTCCCTTCATTCAAATATCGATTACGTCCGCTCGATACTCAAAAACACAGTTCAGTACACCGGCAATCTCGACGACTACGAGGATATAAACAAGATGAGCGGCACGGAGAGATATTTCAACTTCAACAATCAGCTCACCGAGCCGGTAAAGGACGAGGCGGGGCATTCCGTGATAACCGATTATATCAAAGATTACGGCAGCGATTACCGCTTTGAAACCAACTCTCATCCCATAAAAGAACTTTCAAACAGAAACGAGGACAACGTTGCGGTAGGAACTACCCCAAACGTCGTTCAATCGGGTGATTTTCAACCGATAAAACATCAATAAGCCATTGTATAAGTCGATTATCGGCATTTTTAAAGCGGCGCACGGAAATTCCGTGCGCCGCTTTTACGTTTCTTTCAAGCCTTTTATTTATCCCGTTATCTCTTCAATATCGTAAGCCCTTCGCCGTCAAAGTCTACAACGGCGGTGTCGCCCGAAGAGAAGAAGTTGCCTATTATCTTTTTTGCGAGCATCGTTTCCACGGTGTGTTGCAAGTATCTCTTCAACGGCCTTGCGCCGTAGACGGGATCGTAACCGTTTTCAACGATATAATCCTTCGCCTCTTTCGTTACGACGAGGTTTATCTCCTTATCTTTAAGCCTGTTGCGCAAGCTTTTAAGAAGTAATTCTATTATTCCGCCTATCTCTTCACGGGTGAGCGGTTTATAAAATACTATCTCGTCGAGTCTGTTCAAAAATTCGGGTCTGAACGAAGCTTTTAAGAGCTTATTGACCTCTTCCTTTGCACTTTCGGTGATATTTCCGTCATAGTCGATACCTTCCAGAATAGCGGACGATCCGAGGTTGGAAGTGAGTATTATGACTGTGTTTTTAAAGTCTACCGTTCTGCCCTGACTGTCGGTAATTCTGCCGTCGTCCAAAACTTGAAGAAGAATATTGAATACGTCGGGGTGCGCCTTTTCTATCTCGTCGAACAATACGACGGAATATGGTTTGCGCCTTACGGCTTCGGTAAGCTGACCGCCGTCCTCGAAACCGACGTATCCCGGGGGAGCGCCTATGAGCCTCGACACGGAGAATTTCTCCATATACTCGCTCATATCTATCCTTATCAAATTCTTTTCGTCGTCAAATAGCGCCTCTGCAAGCGTTTTGGCAAGTTCCGTCTTGCCCACGCCCGTAGGGCCGAGGAATAAGAACGAGCCTATCGGTCTGTTCGGGTCGGCTATGCCCGCCCTCGAACGGAGTATCGCTTCGGCAACCTTTTCGACGGCTTCGTTCTGCCCGATGACCCTCTCGTGCAAAATGCTGTCGAGCCGTAAAAGCTTTTCTCTCTCGCCCTCGACGAGTTTTGAAACGGGTATGCCCGTCCATCTTCCCACGATCTTCGCAATATCGTCCTCGGAAATGCTGTCCGATAGCATAGCCTTGTCAGATTTCGCCTTGTTTTCAAGCTCTTCAAGCTGTTTCTTTAAGGACGGAAGTGTTCCGTAACGGAGTTCAGCCGACTTTTCAAGGTTAGCTTCCCTCTCGTATTTGCCTATCTCGGCGTTTACCCTCTCGATGTCCTCTCTGAGCTTTTGCACCTTGCCTATCTCCGCCTTTTCGTTCTGCCAACGGGCGTTCATTTCCGAATACGTTTCCTTTAATGCCGCAAGTTCGTTTTTCAAGTTTTCAAGTCTGTCGAGAGAGAGTTTATCGGTCTCTTTTTTGAGGGAAGTAATCTCTATCTCGTGCTGCATTATCTTTCTTGAAACGTCCTCCATTTCGGACGGCATGGAGTTCATCTCCGTCTTTATCATGGCGCAAGCTTCGTCGACGAGGTCGATAGCCTTATCCGGCAAAAATCTGTCGGTGATATATCTGTCCGAAAGCGTTGCTGCGGCTATAAGTGCGTTATCTTGAATTTTTACGCCGTGGTAGACCTCGTATCTCTCCTTTAAACCTCTCAAAATCGAGATGGTATCCGAAACAGTCGGCTCGTTTACCATTACCGGCTGAAATCTCCTTTCAAGTGCCGGATCTTTCTCTATATACTGTCTGTATTCGTCCAGAGTGGTTGCGCCTATGCAGTGCAGTTCGCCACGGGCGAGCATTGGTTTCAAGAGGTTGCCGGCGTCCATTGCGCCGTCCGTCTTGCCGGCTCCGACTATCGTATGAAGCTCGTCGATAAACAGAATTATCTTGCCCTCGCTCTTCTTGACCTCTCCGAGCACGGCTTTTAACCTCTCCTCGAATTCGCCCCTGAATTTAGCCCCGGCAATGAGTGCGCCTATATCGAGAGAGAAGAGTTTTCTGTCCTTTAAGCCCTCCGGCACGTCGCCCTTCATTATCCTTATGGCAAGCCCTTCGGCGATAGCCGTCTTGCCTACGCCCGCCTCGCCTATAAGCACCGGGTTGTTCTTAGTCTTTCTCGACAATATCCTTATTACGTTTCTGATCTCCTCATCTCTCCCGATAACGGGATCGAGCTTGTTCTGTCTTGCCCTCTCGACGAGGTCCGAGCCGTATTTATTGAGTACGTCGTAAGTATCCTCGGGGCTGTCGGAAGTAACCCTCACGTTGCCCCTCACTTCCATGAGCGCCTTCATATATTTGTCTTTATTTACGCCGAACGAGTTGAATAAGCTTTTCAGTGCCGCCGAAGGCTTGTCGATAATTCCGTAAAAAAGGTGTTCTACGGAAACGTATTCGTCCTTCATCTCTTTTGCTTGCTTTTCGGCGGAAGCCATTGCGGCGGAAAGCTCTGCGCTCATATACTCTCCGCTACTGCCGCTCACCTTATTAAAGCCTTGTATAAGTCGATTAACGGCGCTTTTAAGCCCGTTTAAATCAACTTGCATCTTGGTGAAAAGCTGAGGTATAAGCCCATCTTCCTGTCCGAGCAGAGAACTGAGGAGATGCTCTTCTTTCACCTCGTTATTGCCGTATTCTCTCGCCAAGTTCGCAGCGGCGTTTACCGCCTCGATACTCTTTTTTGTCATGTTTTCACCGTTCATATAATCACCGCCTTTTTATTTTTATATAGTTATAGTTTTGCTTATCTCCTCGGCATACTTTTTTTCGAGCAAAACTTTAACTTGCTCCAAGTCGTCGAGATGAGAAAAGTAAGTGTTTAAAAGATAGTTTGTCGACCTCACGAAAACCGCTATCGCCTCACCGACGTCCTCCGCCGACAAGCCCTCGGGTATCTTCATTATCCTCGAAAAGCGCAAGTCCTCGTAAAGATATTTTCTTTCGCCGAGATACTTTCTTTCAAGCGAGCAGAAAAAGTTGTAAAACCCTTCCATAAGCGAAATGAGCACGGGGCTTTGCGTCCTTAAACTCATCCTTATAACGCCGAGGTCGTCACCCGTCGGAAACAGCTCGACCGAATATTTTACCGTCGGGTTGTACCGGTAGACGAGTGCGCTCTGCACCGACGCCATTGTGCTTGACGGCTGATTTATAAACCTCAGCCCCGACCATTCCCCGATAAGCCTTTCCATCTTTGAAAAGATATTTTCCATTCTGACTACTGGCGTTTCCACCGTGAGATAGTCGGCAAGTATCTTGTCGAGCATAAACGACCTGCTCACGCCGTTTTTATAAGCCGCCTTGTCGAGTTCGTCCACAAGCTCGTCAGTAAGTATTACGCTGTAAACCGATTTGCTCATCTCTTTCTCCTTTGCTATCTTTAATTAAATTGTACCACATTTTATATAATTTGTCAACAAAATTATATATGTTTATTTGCAAAAGTTTAAATTTTTTTTAGTAAAAAACCCCGAACATTGAAGTGAACCCCAAAAGTTTGCCTAACTTTTGGGGCTCATATCACATGACGGGGCTATTTAAAAAATTAAAATCAAGCGCAGATAAAACAAACGACAAACGCAACCAAGCTTACCCAAAACTCTTTATTCGGTTTCGCTCCCGCCTTCATAGAGTTAAGGACAAAGCCTGCGCCCGCAAGTGAATAAATGACGATAGACATAATGCCGTTTAGAACAGTGCTGAATACGCCGAAATTAAGTATTATCCTATATATAATAAGGATACACACCGCCAAACAGGAAAGAAGGACGTCGATGATGTTGCTCGCAATCTTTATTTCCGTGGTCTTGTTCTGATTCTCTTTTTCTTCCATGGATTTTACCTCCGATTTGATGAATACATATTACCATAATATATTATTATTGTCAAGCGAATATTGTGAAAATGATTGTATTATACATTTTACAACATTTTTACACAATTTTAGTTGACTTTTAATTGATTTTATGTTAGAATTCATGAAGGCGAGGAGATAAAATGGCATTTTTTGAAGAACGTAAAAAATTGGGCTTCGGCTGTATGCGCCTTCCGATGATAGGCGACGATGTAGACTTAGAGCAAACGAAAAAAATGGTTGACGAGTTTATCGAGAGCGGCTTTAATTACTTTGATACCGCCCACGGCTACATTTCACAAAAGAGCGAGATCGCCGTGAGAGAGTGTCTGACGAAGAGATACCCGAGAGATAAATTTTTACTTACAAATAAACTCAGCGGACCTTTCTTTTCCAAAAACGAGGATATAAGACCGCTTTTTGAAAGTCAGCTCAAAGCTTGCGGCGTCGATTATTTTGACTTCTATCTGATGCACGCCCAAACAAAGGAATTTTTTGAAAAATTCAAGAGGTGCAGGGCTTACGAAACGGCGCTCGAACTCAAAAAAGAGGGAAAAATCAAACATTTCGGGCTTTCTTTCCACGATACCGCCGACGTGTTGGATCAAATTCTCACCGAGTATCCGCAAGTTGAAGTTGTGCAGATACAGTACAATTATCTCGATTACGACGATATTGCGATACAGAGCAAACTTTGTTTCGACGTGTGCGTAAAGCACGGCAAGCCCGTAATAATAATGGAGCCGATAAAGGGCGGAAGCCTTATAAATCTCCCGAAAGACGCCATGCCGATACTCGAAAAGACGGGCGTTTCGGCGGCAAATCTCGCTCTTCGCTTTGCGGCTTCGCCCGAAAACGTTATGATGGTTTTGTCGGGAATGAGTACGATAGGTCAGATGAGGGAAAACGTTTCGTTTATGAAGGACTTCGAGCCGCTTTCTGCGGAAGAGTTCGAGGCGACGAGAAAAATATCGGCAATCTTTAAGGGGCAGAGGCTCATCGCATGCACGGCTTGCAGATATTGCGTTGACGGCTGCCCGAAACACATTTCCATACCCGACCTCTTCGCTTGTTACAATGCGAAAGTTAAGTTTGAAAGCTGGAGTTCGGCATACTATTACAGCATACATACCGCCGGAAAGGGTAAGGCAAGCGACTGTATAAAGTGCGGCAAATGCGAAAACATATGTCCGCAGAAATTGCCTATAAGAGAGCTTCTTAAAGACGTTGCGAAAAATTTAGAATAGGAGATAAAACATGATAGACAGCATTTTGGCGGGCTACAATTTGTCCGCAGGGAAAAAAATAGGCGTTAAAACGGCTATTTCGGTAGGGATAATCGCTCTTGCGGTACTTCTTCCGCAAGCAATTCACTTTATTTCGGGCGCACAGGGCGGCGTTAAGTGGCTGCCGATGTATCTGCCGGTACTTCTCGGCGGATGCGTCCTCGGTTATAAATGGGGGCTTGGAATAGGCATTTTATCTCCCCTGGTAAGCTTTTTGATAACCTCTTTGACGGGCAATGCAATGCCCGCCGCCGCAAGGCTTCCGTTTATGATTGTCGAGCTTGCAGTGTTCGCTTCCGTTTCGGGCTTGTTCTCGAAGTCGATAGCTAAAAACGGTTGGATGGCATTCCCCGCCGTACTTCTTGCCCAAGTTTCGGGAAGAATGGTATTTTTAGCACTCGTCGCCATATTCCAAAATATTACACCGTTCACATTCGACATGATATGGGCACAAGTTAAGACCGGGCTTTTGGGAATGGTCGTTCAAGCCGTTTTCGTTCCGTTTATCGTCATGCTCTTTACACTTCTTATCAAAAAAGACAGAGAATAACAGCTTAAATAATTTTAAAGCGCCTCGGAAAATGTATGATACATTTTCCGAGGCGCTTTTTATATCTTTATATCCTCTTTCAGCTCCTGTATTTTTCGGTGTGGGCTTTTATGAGTTCTTCGTCGGTGAAGTAGTTTATCCGCATCGCCGCTCTGACGCTTTCGGCGGTTTTTGCGGCGACTTCTTCTGCTTTAACGCTTCCCCTTTTAAGCATTTCGTACACGGCGGGAATATCTTTTTCATACGTCTTTCGGCGTGCACGGATAGGCTCTAACGTAGATTGAAGGACGGCGTTTAAAAATTTCTTGACCTTCATATCGCCTAAACCGCCCCTCGTGTAATGTGCTTTCAGCTCGTCTAAGTTGGCGTATTCGGGCAAAAATTCCTTGAAATGTTCGTCGGTTGCAAATGCGTCAAGATAGGTAAACACCGTATTGCCCTCCAATTTCCCGGGATCGGTTATCTTTATATGGTCGGGGTCGGTAAACATACTCATTACCCTCGCCTTAACTTCCTCGGGCGTGTCGGCAAGATAGATACAGTTGCCGAGCGACTTACTCATCTTCGCTTTTCCGTCGGTGCCGGGAAGCCTCAGACAAGCCTTCTTTTCGGGAAGAACGGCTTTCGCCTCGACGAGCGTTTCGCCGTAAACGGAATTGAATTTCCTCACTATCTCGTTAGTCTGCTCTATCATAGGGAGCTGATCTTCCCCGACGGGAACGATATTAGCTTTAAAAGCCGTTATATCGGCGGCTTGGCTTATCGGGTAATTAAAAAAGCCGACGGGTATGCTCGCCTCGAAGTTGCGCATCTGAATTTCGTTCTTGACGGTGGGGTTTCTCTGTAATCTCGATACCGTAACGAGATTCATATAGTAAAACGCAAGCTCGCAAAGTTCCGGAACTTGCGACTGTATAAACACCGTTATCTTTTCGGGATCTATTCCGCAAGAGAGATAATCGAGCATAACTTCTATAATATTAGTCCTTATCTTCTCGGGGTTTTCGGCGTTGTCGGTAAGTGCCTGTGCGTCGGCTATCATGACGTACATACTGTCAAAATCTCCGCTGTTTTGTATCTCCACCCTGCGGCGAAGAGAGCCGACGTAATGTCCGACGTGAAGTCTGCCCGTCGGGCGATCGCCCGTAAGAATTATCTTGCTCATTCGTATTCTCCTTTATAAATTATCTGCTATTTCTACAATTTTTCTCAATCTGTGATTTAAACAGCTCTTGGTAACGCCGAGGTGTGCGGCAAGCTCACTCATCGTCATGCCCTTGTTCTCTATCCTCGCTTTTGCCGTTTCTTTAAGCTTCAGATCTATATTGTCTAAGCCCAAAATTTCCTCAATCTTTCTTGCGGCGACTATCTGTTTCACAGCCGCTACCGTCTGTTTGTTGAGGTTTGAAACCTCGCAATTAAGCCTTCTGTTCTCGTTGTTGCTCACTTCTTTTTCAACGGTTATCTCGGCAAGTTTGAGTACGGCGTTGCTTGCGCCCATCGTTGCGAGCAAATCGGAGATCTCGTCGCTCGACTTTAAGTAGACCACGAAATTCCCCTTTCTCTCGACGAGTTTCGGAAGGAAATATATCTCGCTTAAAATCTCGCAAAAATCTGTCGCCGTCTGGTAGTTGGTAAAGACGAATTCAAGGTGATAGCCCGTCGAAGAGCCTATCTCCGATTTCGGAAGAGTTACCGAGCCGCTCCCTAAAAACATACCCTTGACGTAAGCCACTTTACAGCAATCGTTTTCGAGGATGTACCAGTCGATATTGAGCTTTATAGCCGGACCTCTGTCGTCTATCTCGATTATGCCGAGGTCAACGAGAATATCTATCACGTCGCTATCGGAATATCTTAAAATAATTCTGTTCTTTCGGTTGAGCTTGTCCTCGCCCTTGACCGCCCTCGGCGCTTTGCCGTAAAGCTCTGAAATTATCTTTGCAAAATACGCCGCAAGCTCGTCGCTGTCTGTCGCTATCTCGAAGCCTATCCTTCCGCCGTCGGTAATAATAGAGCCTGCCGACCTCAAAAATGCGGAAAGCGCCGCCCTCTTGCAACATGCGGAATCATATTCGGTTTTAAGAATTTCACTCTTTACCTCTTCCGAATAATTCATATAAGCCCTTCTATAAGTCGATAATCACATCTTTTTCTTAAATTCCGCAAAGCGGAATGTCGGCGTTTTGCCGTCGATATTGTCTATTCTGTCCATGGGGAAAGACACCCTTTGAAAAAGCTCTTCGGCTATCTTCACGTCGCCTATTCTGTCGACCGAATGGGCGTCGCTGTC
>CACXDQ010000157.1 GCA_902766475.1 uncultured Eubacteriales bacterium | reverse complement strand
TTATAGTAAACGACACAGTGCGTCGTTTACACCGATGCGCTCTAAGCAAAATGCCGACATTGCATTTTGCGGCGACCAAAGCGGCAGACAACCTTGTGCCGCTGCGACACTCACGAAACGACGGGAGTTTCTCCTCTCTCTGTCACCCTGAGCGCAGTCGAAGGGCCTCACGAAGAGGGAAGTTTTTATATAGAATGAAAAAAGTCGGGCATACTATATCTTGCGGTCGGGGCGGATCTGCAATTTTATAAACCCATAACGTTTTTATTCTTTATTTTTCTTTTTTGCCACGTTTTCTGAGTGTAAAAACGGCGTTTCGGGGCGTATTTAACCCCTTTTTATGCGCTTTGCGCCGGTTTGGGGTAAAACTACATTTAGTTATCTTAAACAAACGTTCAACACAAGATATTGTGGTTTTGGAAAAAATTTCACAAAAAAATTTTTCATTTGTTGCATCTGCCACATCAAAAACGGGGCTTTGTGTGTTATACTGTTATAGCACCTCGACCGAGGGGCGACGTAATAGGCTTTTGAAGCCGAAGGGGAGCAAATCATGAAGATAATCAAACGTAGCGGACAAGAAGCGCAGTTCGACCGTCAGAAGATAGTTGCGGCGGTAACTAAGGCAAACAACGAAGTAAATGCGAGAAAGCGCCTTTCCGCCGAACAGATAGAGAAAATAGGCTTAAACGTAGAGGAGTACGCCGCCAAACGCAAGCGTGCTTTGGGCGTTGAGGAAATTCAGGATATCGTCGAAAACGAGATCATGGATCTCAAAGCTTTCGAGGTAGCGAGGAAGTATATCACTTACCGCTATAAAAGAGCGCTTGTAAGAACGAGCAACACTACCGACGAGCAGATAATTTCGCTTATAGAGTGCAACAACGAAGAGGTAAAACAGGAAAATTCCAACAAAAACCCGA
The DNA here is from genome assembly GCA_902766475.1 of uncultured Eubacteriales bacterium. GTDB lineage: Bacteria > Bacillota > Clostridia > Christensenellales > Borkfalkiaceae > UBA10281. The sequence continues at coordinate 5,381 of CACXDQ010000157.1, read as the reverse complement.
CCGTAAACAGCGTTCAGCGTGACTATATGGCGGGCGAGGTTTCCAAGGATATTACCAAGAGAATACTTCTTCCGAGAGATATAGTCGAGGCGCACGAAAACGGGCTTATCCACTTCCACGACGCCGACTATTTCGCTCAGCACATGCATAATTGCGACCTCGTAAACTTAGAGGATATGCTTCAAAACGGCACGGTCATCAGCGGAACGCTCATTGAAAAGCCGCACAGCTTTTCGACGGCTTGCAATATCGCCACGCAGATAATCGCCCAAGTTGCGTCCAATCAGTACGGCGGACAGTCCATCTCGCTCACTCACCTTGCGCCCTTTGTCGACGTAAGCCGTAAAAAGATAATAAAAGAAGTTGAGGAAGAGCTTTCCGAAGTAGGCGTTACCGACGAGGCGCAGATAAGAAAAATTGCCGAAAAACGTTTGAGAAGCGAAGTGAGAAAGGGCATACAGATGATACAGTATCAAGTAGTTACCCTTTTAACTACCAACGGTCAGGCTCCTTTCGTAACGGTATTTATGTATCTCGGAGAGGCGAGAAACGAAGTCGAAAAAGCCGACCTCGCCCTCATCATCGAAGAGACGCTCAACCAGCGTATTCAAGGCGTTAAAAACGAGTCGGGCGCATGGATAACCCCCGCTTTCCCCAAGCTCATTTACGTTCTCGAAGAGGACAATATAAGAAAGGACAGCAAATATTATTACCTTACCGAACTCGCCGCAAAATGCACCGCCAAGAGAATGGTGCCCGACTATATTTCCGAGAAAAAGATGCTCGAATATAAGGTGGATAAAAACGGCGAAGGGCATTGCTACACGTGTATGGGTTGCAGAAGCTTTTTGACGCCCTACGTCGACGAAAACGGCAAACCCAAGTATTACGGAAGATTCAATCAGGGCGTCGTTACGATAAACCTCGTCGACGTCGCACTGTCTTCGGGTAAGGATATGGATAAGTTCTGGAAGATATTCGACGAGAGGTTGGATTTATGTTACAGAGCTTTGCTCGCCCGTCATAACAGGCTTAAAGGCACCCTTTCCGACGCCGCACCCATACTTTGGCAGTACGGTGCGCTCGCAAGGCTCAAAAAGGGCGAAACCATCGACAAACTTCTCTACGGCGGCTATTCCACCATTTCGCTCGGCTATGCGGGGCTTTACGAATGTACGAAGTATATGACGGACAAATCGCATACCGACCCCGAAGCAAAGCCGTTCGCCCTTGCCGTAATGCAGCACATGAACGACAAGTGTAAGGAATGGAAGGCTAAACACAACATAGATTTCTCGCTTTACGGCACTCCGCTCGAAAGCACCACTTACAAATTCGCAAAATGCTTGCAGAAGAGATTCGGCGTGATACCCGGCGTTACAGATAAAAACTATATCACTAACAGCTATCACGTCCACGTTTCCGAGAAGATAGACGCATTTACCAAATTGAAGTTCGAGAGCGAGTTCCAGCAGCTCTCTCCCGGCGGTGCTATATCCTACGTCGAAGTTCCCAACATGCAGAACAATATCGAAGCCGTTCTCTCGGTAATGAGCTTTATTTACGACAATATCATGTACGCCGAACTCAACACGAAGAGCGATTATTGTCAGGTCTGCGGCTACGAGGGCGAAATTCAGATCGTCAACGACGGCGATCACAAGCTCGTGTGGGAATGTCCTCAGTGCAAGAACAGAGATCAGTCTAAGATGAACGTCGCAAGGCGTACTTGCGGCTATATCGGCACTCAGTATTGGAATCAGGGCAGAACTCAGGAGATAAAAGACAGGGTGCTGCACCTTTAATATCAATAATCAAAATGAATTACGGTAATATCAAATATTGTGACGTTGCCGACGGAACGGGCGTGAGAACGTCCGTTTTCGTTTCGGGATGCAGAAATCGCTGTGAGGACTGTTTTAACAGCGCAACGTGGGATTTTTCATACGGCAAAGTTTTTGATAAAGGCGTCGAGGACGAGGTGATAGAGAGCCTTGCGCCCGACTATATAGCCGGTCTTACCGTCCTCGGCGGCGAGCCGTTCGAGCCCGAAAACCAAAGCGGCGTTTTAAGCCTTGTAAAAAGGGCGAAAGAGAGATTTCCCGATAAGAGCGTTTGGATATTTTCGGGCTTTACATATGAGGAGCTTTTAAGCGGATCGAGGGCGGCGACGGATACCGCAAAGCAAATTTTAGAGGTGTGCGACGTCCTCGTCGACGGAAGATTCGAAAAAGACAAGAGAAACTTAATGCTCAAATTCCGTGGCTCGGAAAATCAGAGAATAATAGATTTGAAGGCGACTTTGAGTAGCGGAGAAGTCGTACTTATGAAGGAGTTTGTATGAAAGTTCGCATAAAGAGGTTGAACGAAAGGGCTGTACTTCCCGAATACGGCAGCAAAGGAGCGGCGGGCGGAGATCTCCGTTCGGCGGAAGAGGGCGAAGTTAAAATATTGCCCCATCATACCGCAATGATAGGCACGGGGCTTGCCGTCGAAATACCCGAGGGCTACGTCGGGCTCGTCTATGCGAGGAGCGGTCTTGCCTCTAAGCGTGATCTTGCGCCGGCGAACAAGGTAGGCGTAATAGACAGCGATTATCGTGGCGAAATAAAGGTTGCGCTCCACAACCACGGCGAGAAAGAACAGGTCGTCGAGAGGGGCGAGAGGATAGCTCAGCTCGTCATCGCACCCTACGTCTTTGCGGACTATGAAGAGGCAGATGATTTAGGCGACACCGAAAGGGGAGAGGGCGGTTTCGGCTCTACCGGAAGAAAATAAAAATTTTTCGGGGCGGAAAATGCGTTTTCCGCCCCTTCCTTTTGATAAAAATAAAAAAAATAATAAAAATTTTCCGTTTTTTTTATCAAAAATTTAAAAATGTGTTTTTTTGTCGTCAATAACATTGACAAACGAAAGCGAAAAGTATAAAATAGTATTGAGTAATCTTCAAAAAAATCAGGAGTTGCATCAAATGAAAAGCAAGAAGTTTTTATCTTTTGCGTCCGTCGTAACGGGTTTATGCCTTACGCTCGGCTCCGTTTCCGCCGTTACGGCGTTTGCGGACGAGGCTGACGAGCAGACCGAAGAGAACACGCAAAATCCCTACGTTTCCGTCGGCACCGTTACCGAAAGGGCGGGCGGCTATGAAAATACCTTTGACTATGTGGTGAACGAAACCACCGGCGCAAAACTTGAAAATTCCAAGATAAAGGAAATCAAGGTTTACGTTTCCGATGAAGAGTTCGGGCAGAAGGGCGACGCTCTCACCGCCGGCGAAATCACCGAGGACGGCAAGGGCTATACCTGGAACAGCACCAAATACACCGTTTCATATACTTCTAACGACGCTCTTTTGGACGGCGGTTACGATTATTATATCGTCGATACCTATATCGACGGCTATGAAGAGCCCGTTTCCACAAACGTTAGGGCAACCTTAAATACCGAGGGCAGCCTATCTTACGTCGATTTCGACGACGATGCGGCTAAAACCAAGCTCGCGTCGATAAGAGAGAAAGTCGCTGAGGCGGCGGCGGATCTCGGCTCGTCCGAAACGTTCACCGTTACCACGGATATATGGGACCTCGTCGTTTCTAAGTTTTATCAGATGAAAGACGTTCAGTCGTCCGTATATACGGCTGCGCCCAACGGCTCTTTCAATTCGGGCAACACCAATATAAGCGGAACTTCGTTCTCGTCCATCTCCCTCGGCAATTCGGGCACTTATAAATTCTACGTCCTCTTCAAAGACGGCGAAACGCCCGCAAACGAAATAAAGGTCGAGGACAACTACGTCCGCAAAAACGGAAATCTCGGCGAAGGTTGGTATGACGGAGATAAACTCATTATCCCCATTTTCAGCTTTACTTACGAGAAGAAAACCGAAATCAAGGTAACGACGTCGGGCGGCGGCGAGGAAGGTTACGTCAATTACAGATACAACGATATTACCTTCACGCTCACCAACTGCACGGTAAAGAGCATAAAGCTTATGTATAACGCAACTTCCGCCGCTTTGGATGCGGAAGGCTGGGTAGAGGCTGAGGCGCTCGCATCCGACAGCTCAAACAGCTCAACGGCTGTCGCAAACTATAACAAGTCCGGCTTTACCTCTTCGTCTATCGCATTCACCCCGCTCAAAAAAGGCTATTTCAGAGCCGTTTGCGAATACGAGGGCGTCGAAGGTATGGGCGGTATCACTTCCGAAAAGTGGAGCGACGCCGTTACCGTCGACAAGCAGTATGAAGAAGTCAAGATAGAAGATCAGGCTGTAGAGAAGTTCTTCGCAAACAACGTTCAGTCTATCATCTTCCTTGCTATCGCAGTCGTCTGCCTTATCGGTATAATCGTAATTGCGCTCTGGAAACCCAAGGATCCCGACGGCAAGAAATCCGTAAAGGAAACGGCTAAGGAAGAAAAGGCTACCGAGGCAACCGCCGAAGAAACTGCGGAAGAAGCTCCCGTCGAAGAGGCTGCCGAAGAAACTCCCGCCGAGGAAACTACGGTTGAAGAGGCTGCCGAAGAAACTGCGGAAGAAACTCCCGTTGAAGAGGCGCAAGCCGAAACCGCTCCCGTTGAAGAGGTAACCGAAGAGGTCGCTCCCGAAACTGCGGCTGAAGAGCCTAAGGTTGAAGAGGCTGCCGAGGAAGAGCCCAAGGCAGAATAACCGAAATTAAAAAATAAATGCCGACGGCTCGCCGTCGGCATTATTGATTAGAGGAATTTTTATGTTAATAGGAATCATCACTTCCGCATATTTCAGATATGACGACTACGAAGAGGGTTTTAAAAAGATGAGGGAACACGGCTATACTTGTGCCGACTATCAAGACCTCGCAAATAAAAACGACCCCGCATTTAAGCTCGACGAGCAAGAATACGCAAAATATCTGACCAAAATAGGCAAGTGCGCCGAGCAAAACGGGATAAAGATAACTCAGCTCCACGGCTTGTGGCCGAGCGACGAGAGCGGCGAAGAGATCGTAAAACAAGAGCTTGAAGTATTCAAAAAGCAGATAAGGGGCGCAAGATATTTAAATTGCGAAAAGGTCGTCTGCCATACGGGCGCTCCGTTCGGTTGGGGAGAGGACAAAGATCCATTTAAAACTTACGCTTTCAATATAGAGAGGTTTGATATTCTCTCAAAATACGCCGCCGATTTCGGCGTTACCGTCTGCGTTGAAAATTTGCCGTTTATCGGCGTTCCGTCCGTTTCAACGGTCAAAAGCGTCAAGAAAATAGTGAGGGAGATAGACAGAGAAAACCTCAAAGTTTGCCTCGACGTGGGGCATGCCAACGTCTTTAACGACGATATAGGCGAAGATATTCGCCTTTTAGGGGACGATCTCGCCGCCCTGCATATCCACGACAATCGTGGCAGA
>CACXDQ010000156.1 GCA_902766475.1 uncultured Eubacteriales bacterium | reverse complement strand
TCACGGAATGAATTTGTATTCTATTCCGTTCGCCCTCACCAAAAATGACATCAAAATACATCGGCTTGTGTGCGAAGCATTAAAACGGCTCAATTTCGAGGGGATTTTAGTAAAGGCGAGCGAAGGCGTATACAAATACGTCGAGTGAGAATTTGCCGAAATACGCCGAAATTCAGTCGTTTTAACGAGTTAAATCCTTGTTTTCATTCGGCTATCCCTTCCGCAGATTTCTTTGAAAGAGAGGGGAGGGCAAGTTCGCCCGTAATAAATTTATATACCACCGCCACGGGAAGGGCGCAGACAAACGTCGCCGCACAGCCGATGAGCTGATAAAGAAGATCGGACGCATAGTATTCGACAAACGGCACTTTCCATATGAGCGAAGTTGCCACAGCCGAAACGGCATAGTACAAAAACGCACCCAAAGCGGCGATGGCGGAATAGCCGATAACGCTCATATCCCTATGTTTGCGGTTTATCGCCCTATATGCGACAAAGGGCATAAGATAGCCGATAAACACTTCCAAAAGCCACCATTTCACGTTTACGAGATCGGTCGGTATCCAGGCGACGCAGCTAAGCTCGAAGATGATCGAGTAAGCCGCAATGAGTATTAAGTTTTTGCCGAAACTCATACTTGCCGCACAGATGACGAGTATGGGGAAAATCACGTTTTCGTAAGGGAGATCGAGCAAAAACTGATCGGCGCACATTATGCCGAGCAGCAAAAAAAGCGCAATCCAGCCCTTGAAGCCCTTAGTTTTGGCAAGCCTTTCGGCTTTCAATAATTTTTCGTTCATTTCAGTATAACCAACCTTTATAAACTATCGTCAATATTTTCAAATCGTCGTCCGTGAACAAAGTTTTGTCCTCGCCCGACAGCATTTCGTAGTTTGCGCAAGAGGAATATTCGCCGTTGGCGGCGATATACGCCGTCTTTAAAGAATATCTCTCTTCGCCCGAAACGTATTCGTCGAACATATAATATATATGCTCCGAAAGCGAAAACGTTATCCTATCGGCTCGGTTTTCAAAAAATTTCACGACCGAATCGTAGACCGTATCTCCGAAATAGGGCACTTTAAAGGAACGTATCACTTCGCCCCCGAGTGCGGAATGGGAAAAGACGTCGCCCGAAGCCCTCTCCGTGCTTTCTTCCGGCATGCGAAGTTCGAGCGTGAAGTAAACGGCGTTGCCGCTATCGTCTTTTATATAATCTTTTTCGCCCCCCGTTTCCTTTCCGCAAGACAAAAGCGATGCGGAAAGAAAAATGCAAATTATTATAAAAAGCGGGGCTATAAGTCGATTATTCAACAGTTATTACCTTATTTTCGGCATTGTATGCGCCGAGAGGGGTGGGGTTATTTATTCCGTTTGCCTTTGCGATGTAAGCGGTGGCAACTGCGAAGTCGGCAAGGTTATCGACGGTATATCCGCCGTCGGTTTCAACCGAGGCAAGCCATTTTTCAACAGCTTTATCTACGTTTATGCCGTGCGCAAACGCCGTCAATATCGCAAATTCGGGATCGTAAGTTTCGTATTCGCCGAGGGTAACGGTGTAGTTGTCCGCAAGCTCTTTGAGCGTTACGAGAAGGTCTACCGTCGGGGAATAGTTGTCGCCGAGCGCCGCCTTCGGGTAATAGCCCTGCATCGTCGTTTCGTATTCTGCGCTGTAAGCGTCGGAGCTTGTAAGAAGCGATGCGGCGAGCGGTCTGCCCGTAAAGCCGTTCCAGTTGGGCTGGGGTGCGGGTGCGGTGAATTTTCCTTCTTCGGTTTTATAATAGCTCAAAAGCGCAAGCTCGCTGACGGGGGTCTTGCCCGTTTCGCCGAGGTTGTATTCCGTCATGTAAATTTCGCTTACCATGTCGAAGCCCCAAGCCGTGCCTATATAGCTTATCTCGCCCTTTCCGATCTTCGTGTCAAGCCCGACGACGTATTCGGAAATAGCGCCGACGTAGCCATCGAATTTGCTTTCCGCACCGCCCGTAGCGTATTTATATTGATTGTAGAAGAGGGAATAAGAGAAGGTATAGTCTAAAACAGACTGCCATCTCACATAAGAGCCCCATGCGTTTTTCTCACCGAACATCTCGTCGGTATCGAATTTGCTCTCGTCTATTTTGCCGTCCTCGCCTAAAAGCTTTTCGACGTAGCCGAGGTAGGTTTCGAGCGCCGCAACTTCCGTTTCGGGCAAAACGTCGGCGTTTACGTATTTGATATAGGAAAGGGGAAGCCTTGCCTGCGTGGTGTTTGCGCCGGAAACGTCGGCGGCAAATTTTTCGGAAGCGAGGTAGCCTTTTACCGCTATCGTGAGCTTTTGCTCGGTAGTGAGTTCGGCGGCGGAATCGCTTTCGTCGTCGGTCTGAGATGCGCTCTTGCTTTCAAGCTCGTTTTCGTCGCCGCATGAAACGAGCGCCGTCATCGAGAAGAAAAGAGCGAGAGAGAGAAGAATTGCAAGAAGTTTTTTCATAATTTCTCCTTAGAAACTTGTATTTTCTGAGGAGAACGAAAAATCGAAAAACCGAAAAAGCACGCGAAAAAGCGCACCGCTAAGCGGCGCACCGATTTCGGCACGTCGCATTTCAGCATTATGTTTCCGCATCCCCTCGGAATTTCAGCACTATGTATCTTGCGGCAGGTCTTTCGACTTAGTACGGATAATCGACCTATACGCCGACTTATCCGCTCGGCGGCTTGAAATGCACCTCCTTCCCACATGCGCAGTGAAGGTGCGGCACGCCGAAACGACAGCGGGGGCTGTGGAGCAATAAGCTCTGACTTCCCTATTAAAAACCCTTATCTTTGCCTTTTCTGGTGGCTTTATCGGGGTTTACCGCAAGAATTTTCGATTATAATCTAACATATTCCACGCAATTTGTCAAGCGTATATCACGAATTTTTCTCTTCTCGTCTTTCGGAGGGGAAGAGAAGTTTTATCGCCTGATAAATGTGCTTTACGGGCACGAGCTTTATCTTAGACGAATATTTCGTTACGGCGCTTAAATTGCGTTCGGGCAAAATTACCGTCTTAAAGCCGAGGCGGACGCATTCGGCAACCCTCTTTTCGGCTTGCATTACGCCCCTCACTTCGCCCGTAAGACCTATTTCCCCGAAGGCGCATACGTCCTTGTTTATCGCCACGTCCTTGTGCGAGCTTGCGAGGGCGAGAGCTATTGCGAGGTCGGCGGCGGGCTCGGTGAGCTTTATTCCGCCCATCGCCGTAACGTACACGTCGAAGGTGTAAAAGGGGAGATACGCCCTCTTTTCAAGCACGGCGATAAGCAGCGCCGCTCTGTTGTAATCTACGCCGAGCGGCATTCTTCTCGGCATGCCGAAAACCGTCTTTGAAAGAAGCGTCTGTATCTCGACGGGCATACAGCGGTTGCCCGAAATCGACGGCGTTACCAAGCTCCCCGGCTCTGCGCCCCTCTCTTCGGAAACGAATATTCCGTTATAGTCTTTAACGCCGAAAATGCCGTTCTCCCTCATCTCGAAAACGCCCACTTCCTGAGCCGAGCCGAATCTGTTCTTTACCGCCCTCAAAAGCTTGTAATTGTCTTGCGGCTGCCCCTCGAAATAAAGCACGGTGTCCATTATGTGTTCGAGTATCTTCGGTCCGGCGATAGCCCCCTCTTTGGTGACGTGCCCGACGATAAACACCGTCGTCCTCGTCGATTTCGCAAACCTCATGAGCTTTGCCGCACATTCCTTTACTTGCCCCACGCTTCCGGCGGAAGAATTCATCTCTTCGAGATATACCGCCTGAATGGAATCGACTACCAAAATATCGTAATCTTTTGCACTCTCCAAAATTGCGCCCAATTCCGTTTCGTTTATGAGGTCGAGCTTAGAAGAGCTTAACCCGAGGCGTTCCGTCCTCATCTTAACTTGCGCACAGCTCTCTTCCGCCGAGGCATAGAGAACTTTTTTGTTTTCGGAAAGCGTGCAGGCTACTTGCGTCATAAGCGTCGATTTGCCTATTCCGGGATCGCCGCCTATAAGCACGAGCGAGGCGGGGACTATGCCTCCGCCCAAAACCGTGTCAAGCTCGTCAATGCCCGACTTTATCCTTTCAAAGCTCTCTTTCTCCACTTCCGAGAGCTTGACTGGTTTTTGATAAGTTGGTCTATAAGTCGATTTTTGGCTGTTTTGCGGCTCTTCCTCTATCTCTTCGACTATCGTTCCGAATTTTCCGCATGAAGGGCATCTGCCGAGCCACCCGGGGCTTACCGCTCCGCAATCGGTGCAGACGTATCTCGTCGCTGTTTTTTGTTTTGCCATTTATCTTTCCTCTTGCCTTTGCATAAGGCAGTATGCCTGAACGGCTATGCCTTCTTCTCTGCCGACAATGCCTATCCCTTCGAGGGTAGTGCAGGTTATGCCGACGGAAGATTCTTCAACGCCGAGTTTTTCGGCGAGGTTTTTGCGTATTTTTTCAACGAACGGCGACAGCTTGGGCTTTTGCGCCATGATGACCGCCGCCACGTTTTTGAGCTTATAGCCCGACTTATGTATGAGAGAGCGGACGTTTTCCAAAAGTATCATGCTCGAAATGCCCTTATATCTCTCGTCCGTGTCGGGAAAGTGTTTGCCTATATCCCCGAGCGACGCCGCCGAAAGCATTGCGTCCATTATCGCATGGGTAAGTACGTCTGCGTCGCTGTGCCCCAACAGCCCTTTCGTGTGCGGAATTTCTATTCCGCCCAAAATGAGTTTTCGCCCCTCTATGAGGGTGTGAAGATCGAAGCCCGTGCCGGCGTACAGATCGCCAGAAAGTGCGAAATCCGACTTATAGGTCAACTTCTTGTTGTCAGCCGAGCCTTCCACGAGCTTGCATTTGCCGATATATGCGGCGTATAAGCCCGATTCGTCGGTGAATTCGTCGGTGGGCTTCATCATCGAAAACGCCCTTTTAAGCTCTTCGGTGTTGAAGGCTTGCGGCGTTTGAACGAGGTATTTGCCCTTTCTCGACGTCGAGGTTATAAACACGTCCTCTCCGACTTTTTGCGTGTCGCATATCGTGTCGGTAGCCGCTATCGCCGCAACGCCCGAGCCGAACTTCAATGCGGCGAGGGCGCAATCTCTTATTATCCTCTCCGAAACGAACGGCCTTGCCCCGTCGTGGACGAGAATTATCTCTCCGTCGGCTTTCTTTACGCCCTCGTAAACCGATTTCGAGCGTGTGTCGCCGCCGATCGCAAAGATGGGAGTTATGCCCAACCCCTCGGCTTTTTGCGAAAATACCTCTTCGTCCTCTTTTCGGCACGTTATTATATATTGATCTATTACGCCCGACGATACGAAAGCCGAAAGGCACTTTTCAAACGGCGTTGTGCCGCCGAGGTCTTTGAGCAGTTTATTGTAGCCGAAACCGGCTCTCTCGCCGCTTCCGGCGCACGTCAAAACGAGCGATACCCTTGCGTTTTCCATAATCATTATAATATAGTATAGAGGTTTTGCGCCTCTTCCTTTCTGACCGTTTCCTTTACTTGTTCTATTTTAAACTTCATTTCGCCCTCTCCGAAACCTATCGTAACGACGTCGCCCGCCTTAACGTCGTAAGAGGGCTTGACTTCCTTTCCGTTGACGGTAACTTTGCCCGCCTTAGCCGCTTCGTTTGCGACCGTGCGCCTCTTTAAAATGCGTGAAACTTTGAGAAATTTGTCGATTCTCATAAATTCTCCTCAAAAAAATTAAAAAATTTTTAAAAATCTTTAAAAAGCCTTGACATCTTGAAATTTTAGTACTATAATTATATAATGCTATAATTTCCGTACTATGCCCTTTTATGCCCTTTTTTAAGGTTAGCGACGGGCAACCCGCTTTTACCAAGCGATTACATTATACACCAAATCGGAAATTAAATCAAGGCGTTTACCGCAAAAAAACGCCGCAATGTTCAGACAAAAACATAAGGAGTATTTTTAATGACGCGCAATTTACCGTTAGTAAAATTCGGCAACGTCGAAAGAAGAACTTTCTCCAAGACGAAAGTAGTACAGCCCATGCCTTATCTCATCGAGATACAGAGGGATTCTTACGACGGCTTTATCGAAGAAGGTATCAGCGAAGTTTTTGAGGACTTTTCTCCGATAACCGACTATTCCGACCGTTTCGAGCTTTATTTCCTCGATCATAACCTCTCGGACAAACCCAAATACAGCGAAAAGGAATGTAGGGACAGGGACGCTACGTTCGCCGTTCCGCTCAAAGTTAAAGTAAGGCTCGTCAACAAAGTCACCGAAGAGATAATCGATCAGGACGTCTTTATGGGCGAACTCCCGAAAATGACGGAAAACGGCTCGTTCATCATAAACGGTGCGGAGAGAGTTATCGTATCTCAGCTCGTCCGTTCTCCCGGCGTATATAACGATTTCGTCTACGGAAAGACGGGAAAGAAGATATTCAATACTACGGTTATCCCCAACAGAGGCGCATGGCTCGAATTCGAGCAGGACGCCGACGGGGTGTTGTGGGTAAAGGTAGACCGTACCCGTAAGCTTACGGCTACCGTACTTTTGCGTGCGCTCGGTTTCGGCTCTGACGAGCAGATAAACGAGCTTTTCGACAACGATCCGATGATAAAGCTCACCGTCGAAAGGGACGTCGCCAAAACCGTAAGCGAAGGTCTTTTCGAGCTTTACAGAAGATTGCGCCCCGGCGAAATACCCACCGAGGACGCCGTTCATCAGCACGTCAAAAACCTCTTCTTCGATCCGAGAAGGTATGACTGCGCTAAGGTCGGCAGATATAAATTCAACAAGCGCCTCAACATGGGCGTAAGGCTTCCCGGCTGCGTCGCTTTCGAGGACATCGTCAGCGAGGACGGCGAAATTCTCGCCAAAGCCGGCGACGTCATTACCGAAGCTCAGGCTAAGGAAATTCAGAACAGCGGCATAAACGAGGTTTACGTCAAAGTCGACGGCGACAAAAAGCACAAGATAATCGCCAACAACACCGTCGATTTCACCGCCGTTACCGGCGTTTCTCCCAGACCTTTCGGGCTTATCGAAACAATACATTATCCCAACTATAAATTTGCGAAGAAGATCGCCGAAGAAGTCAGGGCGAGGGCGGGCGAACCCAACGTTCACGAAGCCGTCGCAAACGACCATATCGACGAAATAAACGCACTCTTCTATACGAGCGAACTCGTTTTAGCCCCCGGCGAAAACATGAAGCCCGAGGACGTCAAAAACGCCGAGAAGAGAAGGGAAACACGCAGAAAATTCGTCTTTGCGTGCGAGGCGTTTTTCGATATTTTGGAGAGCGACAATATTCCGAACAAGCTCACCCCCGAGCAGAAGAAGAACGTCAAGCCGCTCATCGACAAATTGAACCATAAACACATCACGGTCGACGATATTATAGCGACCGTTTCCATCAACGCCGACCTCAACTTCGAGATCGGAGAATGCGACAATATCGACCACCTCGGCAACAGAAGAGTGAGGAGCGTCGGCGAGCTTTTGCAAAACCAGTTCAGAATAGGTATCGCAAGGCTTGAAAGAGTTATCAAAGAGAGAATGTCCACGCAAGACCCCAAGGAAGTTTCTCCCCAAGGGCTTATAAACGTAAGGCCCGTTTCGAGCGCTATAAAGGAATTCTTCGGCTCTTCGCAGCTCTCTCAGTTCATGGATCAGACCAACCCGATAGCCGAGCTTACCCATAAGAGAAAGCTCTCGGCGTTAGGTCCGGGCGGTCTCAACAGGGATAGGGCGACGTTCGAGGTCAGGGACGTTCACTATACCCATTACGGCAGAATGTGCCCGATAGAAACGCCCGAAGGCGCTAACATCGGTCTTATAACCTCACTTTCGGCTTACGCAAAGGTAAACGAATACGGCTTTGTCGAATCTGCTTACAGAAGAGTGGAAAACGGACACGTAACCGATATTGTAGATTACCTCACGGCGGACGAAGAGGACAGACATATCGTCGCTCAGGCAAACGAGCCACTCGATGAAAACGACAACTTCGTGAACGAGCGTGTCGCTTGCAGAAGAAGGGACGAGATAACCGAGCTTCCCAAGGAGATGATAGACTATATGGACGTCGCTCCCAATCAGCTCGTTTCCGTCGCTACCGCACTTATCCCCTTCCTTGAAAACTGCGATACCAACCGTGCGCTCATGGGCTCTAACATGCAGCGTCAGGCAGTTCCCCTCTTAAAGCCCGAAACGCCTATCGTCGGAACGGGCATAGAGGCTACCATCGCCCACGATTCGGGCGTACTCGTTCTCGCCAAAAACCCCGGCGTCGTAAAGAGAGCTTCCGGCAACGAAATAGTAGTTACCGAGGACGACGGCACGGCTACCGGCTTTGACAGAGTTTATACGTTAAAGAAATTCGAGCGCTCCAACCAGGGCACTTGCTTAAATCAGAAACCCATCGTAAAGGCGGGCGACGTAGTATATAAGGATATGATCCTTGCCGACGGCCCCGCAACTTGCGACGGCGAACTTGCCCTCGGCAGAAACATTCTCATCGGCTTTATGACGTGGGAAGGCTATAACTACGAGGACGCTATTCTCCTTTCCGAAAAGCTCGTTCAGGACGACGTTTTCACCTCTATCCACATCGAGGAACACGAAACGGAATGTCGTGAAACCAAGCTCGGCGACGAGGAGATAACGAGAGATATACCCAACATCGGCGACGACGCCCTTAAAGACCTCGACGAGGACGGTATCATAAGGGTCGGCGCAGAGGTTACGAGCGGCGACATTCTCGTCGGTAAAGTTACCCCGAAGGGCGAGGCGGAACTCACCCCCGAAGAGAGGCTTTTAAGAGCTATTTTCGGTGAAAAGGCGAGAGAAGTAAGAGATACTTCTTTGAGAGTTCCCCACGGCGAAGGCGGTATCGTCGTCGACGTAAAGATATTCACGAGAGAAAACAAAGACGAACTTTCCCCCGGCGTAAGCAAACTCGTAAGAGTTTATATCGCACAGAAGAGAAAGATCTCCGTCGGCGATAAGATGGCGGGACGTTACGGAAACAAGGGCGTTATTTCGAGAATTCTTCCCGAAGCGGATATGCCTTTCCTTGCGGACGGCACTCCCCTTCAGATAGTGTTGAACCCCCTCGGCGTTCCCTCACGAATGAACATAGGTCAGGTGCTTGAAGTACACCTTTCCCTCGTATGTAAACAGCTCGGCTGGAAGATAGCGACGCCCGTATTCGACGGCGCATCCGAAAGCGATATCAAAGAGCTTTTAAAAGAAAATCACTTCGTAAACCCCTACGGCGACGTAGACGGCAAGATCCAGCTTTACGACGGAAGAACGGGCGAGCCGTTCGAGAACAGAGTAACGGTCGGATATATGTACATGATAAAACTTCACCACCTCGTCGACGATAAGATACACGCACGTTCCGTCGGTCCGTATTCGCTCGTAACGCAGCAACCGCTCGGCGGTAAAGCTCAGTTCGGCGGACAGAGATTCGGCGAAATGGAAGTGTGGGCGCTCGAAGCTTACGGCGCTTCGCACATTTTGCAGGAAATACTTACCGTCAAGTCCGACGATATCGTGGGAAGAGTTAAGACTTACGAATCTATCGTCAAGGGCAGCAACCTTTCCGAGCCGGGCATACCCGAATCGTTCAAAGTCTTGCTCAAAGAATTGCAGAGCTTGGCTCTCGATATGAAAGTGCTTACCGAGAACAACGAGGAGATAAGCCTTAAAGACCTCACCGACGACGGAGAAGATTACGTCGGCACGCCCAAGGAGAGAGAACACGTCGAGGACGTCGATCTCGGGCTTGACGATATGGACGACGAAGTCGATCTCGGCGAGGGCGAGGACGAAGACGATCTCTTCGACGACGACTTCGACGACGGTTTCGACGATGAGGACTTCAAGTCGGGCGATCTCTTCGACGATTTCGACGATCTCGACGATCTCGACGACGGATCGGACAAATAATATTTGGGGAGGAATAAAATGTTTGAACTTAACAATTTCAATGCGATACAGATCAGCGTAGCGTCCCCCGAAAAGATCAGAGAATGGTCTTACGGCGAAGTAACTCGCCCTGAAACTATAAATTACAGAACTCAGAAACCCGAGCGTGACGGCTTGTATTGCGAGAGAATTTTCGGACCTACTAAGGACTGGGAATGTCATTGCGGCAAGTATAAAAGGATAAGATATAAGGGCATAATCTGCGAGAAGTGCGGCGTCGAAGTTACGAGGGCGAAAGTCCGCCGTGACAGAATGGGTCATATCGAACTCGCAGCTCCCGTTTCGCACATATGGTATTTCAAGGGCGTTCCGTCGAGAATAGCCACCATGATAGAAATGGGCCCCAAACAGCTCGAACAGGTAATTTACTTCGCTTGCTACGTCGTCTTAGACCCCGGCACGAGTAATTTCACCTTAAAACAAGTTATAAACGACAGAGAATACAGAGAGGCTATCGAACAATTCGGCGAAGGCTCGTTCAAAGTCGGAATGGGCGCCGAGGCTATCAAGGAACTCTTGATGGCTATCGACCTCGACAAAGAGGCGGAAGAGCTTAAAAAGCAGATAAGCGAAAACCCCGACAGCCAGAAGAGCGTCAAGGCGATAAAGCGTCTTGACGTCATCGAAGCGTTCAGAAAGAGCGGCAACCGCCCCGAATGGATGATTTTGGACGTAATTCCGGTAATTCCGCCCGATCTCCGTCCTATGCTTCAACTCGACGGCGGCAGATTTGCGACGAGCGATTTAAACGACCTTTACAGAAGAGTTATAAACAGAAACAACCGTCTTAAAAAGTTGATGTCGCTAGACGCTCCCGAAATAATGATCAGAAACGAAAAGAGAATGTTGCAGGAAGCCGTAGACGCCCTCATCGATAACGGAAGAAGGGGCAAAGAGGTTTCCGGCGCAGGCAACCGCCCGCTCAAATCTCTCTCCGCTATGCTCAGAGGTAAGCAGGGCCGTTTCCGTCAGAATCTTCTCGGCAAGCGTGTTGACTATTCCGGACGTTCCGTTATAGTCGTCGGCCCCGAACTCAAACTCTATCAGTGCGGACTTCCCAAGGAAATGGCGATAGAGCTGTTCAAGCCCTTCGTAATGAAGAAGCTCGTCGAACAGAATATCTGCCACAACATCAAGAGCGCAAAGAGAACCGTCGAGAGAATGAAGCCGTGCGTCTGGGATATTTTGGAGGACGTAATTAAGGACCACCCCGTTCTTTTAAACCGTGCGCCCACCCTTCACAGGCTCTCCATTCAGGCTTTCGAGCCGGTGCTTATCGAGGGCAGAGCCATCAAGCTTCACCCGCTCGTCTGCGGCGCTTTCAATGCCGACTTCGACGGCGACCAGATGGCAGTTCACGTTCCCCTTTCGATAGAGGCTCAGGCAGAGGCGAGATTCTTGATGCTCGCTTCCAACAACATTTTGAAGCTTTCCGACGGCAAGCCCGTCATGTCCCCCTCTCAGGATATGGTCCTCGGTTGTTATTACCTCACCATTACGAGAAGAGAAGAGGGCAAATATTACGATATTAAAAACACCGAATACGTTCCCGAAGTTCAATGCGACGGCTCGGTGGTATTCCTCGACGAAAAGAAGATAAGATTTATCCCGTCCGACATTGTAAAGGACGAGAGAGTAGTAGTCGTCAAAGAGGGTAAGGATAACGTTTACGGCAGAGCCGTAAGAGAACAGAGGGAAGTTATCATAAGCTGTACGCTCACGGCGGAAAACGGCGGCGAGGGAATGAGAGTTGAGCTTTATCAGCCCGACGTCTACACCTCTTGCGACGAGGCTTTGATGGCTTATCAGACCAAACAGCTCTCTTGTCAGGACGAAATTTACGTCAGAAGAACGGTCGATCTCCCCGACGGCACTACCCATACGGGCATAATCAAGACCACCGCAGGAAGAATTATCTTCAACGAGGGTATTCCGCAGGATATAAGCGGCTCTAAATTTACCGAGAGAGATCCGTCAGATCCCGACAGCTACCTTCAATTCGTAATAAACTTCCTCGTCGGCAAAGGTCAGCTTAAAAAGATCGTAGACGCATGCTTTAAAGCCAAAGGCTCCGTATGCGCCGCCGACACGCTTGACTATATCAAGTCGCTCGGCTACAAATATTCCACGGTTGCGGCTATCACCACTTCCGTATTCGATATGCAGGTTCCCGAGGGAAAGAAAGAGATCATCGACGAGGCGGGAAAGAAAGTTATCGGCATAGAGAAGAAGTTCAAGAGAGGTATTTTGACCGACGACGAACGTTATAAAGCCGTCGTCGATATATGGACGAAAGCCACGGCGGACGTTTCCAACGTACTTCAGTTGACGCTGAGAAAGTTCAACCCGATTTGGATGATGGCGGACTCCGGCGCCCGTGGTTCTATCGACCAGATAAAACAGCTTGCCGGCATGCGTGGTCTTATGACCAACCCCAACGGTAAAATAATCGAAATACCCGTTAAATCTTGCTTCCGTGAAGGTCTTTCCGTTCTCGAATACTTCATTTCTTCGCACGGCGGCCGTAAAGGTCTTGCCGATACCGCATTAAAGACGGCGGACTCCGGTTACCTTACCAGACGTCTTGTCGACGTTTCCCACAACGTAATTATCCGTGAGGAAGATTGCGGCGACAACAAGGGTATGGAGATCGAGGCGATAAAAGGTCCGAAGGGCGAAATCATAGAGAGCTTAGAGGACAGAATAAACGGCAGATTCTCTCCCAAGGACATTGTAAACCCCGAAACGGGCGAAATCATCGTCCCCGCAAACGTGATGATCACCGAGGACAAAGCCAAGGAGATCTGCAAGGCGGGCATTGAAAAGGTTACGATAAGAAGCGTATTCTCTTGTGAATCGAAGTACGGCGTTTGCGCTAAGTGCTACGGCAAGAACATGAGTAACTCGCTCCCCGTACAGATAGGTGAGGCGGTCGGCATAATCGCCGCTCAGTCAATAGGCGAGCCGGGCACGCAGCTCACGATGAGAACGTTCCATACTGGCGGTATAGCTTCCGCAGGCGATATAACTCAAGGTTTGCCGAGAGTTGAAGAGCTTTTCGAGGCGAGAAAACCCAAGGGCGAAGCCGTTGTCTGCGAAATCGCCGGCGAGGTCGAAGTTCAGGAGAGAGAGGGCGTTCGTCACGTCGTCGTTAAAAATTCCAACCCTGCCGAAAAGGACAGAGATTATTCCATTTCGTTCTCCGCAGACCTCAAAGTCAAGACGGGCGACATGGTTGAGCCGGGCACAATACTTACCGGCGGCTCCGTAAACCCGCAAACTATCTTGAAAACCGTCGGACACAAGGCTGTACAGGACTATATTTTGAGAGAAGTTCAGTCCGTCTACCGCAGCCAAGGCGTTGATATAAACGACAAGCACGTCGAGATAATAGTAAATCAGATGCTCAGAAAAGTCCGTGTACTTTCGAGCGGCGATACCGAATTCCTTCCGGGCGAATACGTCGACAAGCTCACTTACGACGAGGAGAATTTGAAAGTTCTCGAAAAGGGCGGCGTACCGGCAAACGGCAAGAGAATACTTTTAGGTATCACGAAAGCGGCTCTCGCAACCGAATCGTTCCTCTCCGCAGCTTCCTTCCAGGAAACGTCGAAAGTTCTTACCGACGCAGCTATCCACAACAAGATAGACCCGCTCATGGGTCTTAAAGAGAACGTCATAATCGGTAAACTTATCCCGGCAGGTACGGGCGTAAGGGAATACAAGAACTTAACTCCGCAGTTCAGCTCCATGCCCAGTGTTGACTATTCGGGTATAGACAGCGAAGTTGACGACTTTATGGACGATGACGACGAAGAGATAGGCTGAAATAAAAAACAAATTTAATATTGTTTTGATAAGTTTGGGGCAAACGCAACGTGTGTATCACATTGCGTTTGCCCCTTATTTTTATCTTAGCCGAAATTCAGCCGTTTTAACGAGTTTAATCTTATTTTCATTCGGCTATTCTATAAAAAACTAAAATTTTTTCGTTAAAATTGTTGACAAAATCGCTTAAATATTGTAGAATAAACAAAACAAAGGAGTGTAAAACTATGAAACTGACAAAAACAATTAAGAAAATGGCTATCGCAAGCCTTTTCGGAACGGCTATTTTGGCTGTTTTTTCGGCTTGCGGCGGCGGAAATTCGGCTTTAAACGAGCTTGAAGCGCCGAAAAATCTCCGACTTGAAAATGAATATTTATGCTGGGATAACATAGAGGGAGCTGAAGAATATCTCGTCGAGATAAACGGCGAGGAATA
>CACXDQ010000155.1 GCA_902766475.1 uncultured Eubacteriales bacterium | reverse complement strand
CTTATAGGCGGACTTATTGAAGTTATAATCAAAAATAACGACGTTAAAAAAAGCGACTATAACGCCCTTTATGCCAAGCCCCGCCCGTCACATTCAGACCTCGCCGCATTTTATAAAGACGGCACGCTCGACTTTTCGGGCGGGGGAAGATTTTCGGGCAGAATGACCGCACCCCTCTGCGTTGCCGGTTACCTCGCAAAGACAGCTCTTAAATCTTACGGCATAGAGATAGGCAGCTACATTTCTTCCGTCGGAAACGTTTTCGGCAAGAGCTATAAGACGGACGAAATAACCTATTTTGAAATAGAAAACAACGAGGGTTTTCCCTCTCTTTCAAACGAGCAAAATATGCTCGATAAAATCTCTTCCGCACGGGCTGAAAACGACTCCGTAGGGGCAACTGCGGAATGTATAATATTCAATTTGCCCAAGGGCGTCGGCGACAATTTATTCGGCGGCATAGAAAATAAAATTTCAAATTTGATTTTTGCCATACCCGGCGTTAAGGGGATAGAATTCGGGCGAGGTTTTGAAATTTCAGAGCTTTTCGGAAGCGAGGCGAACGACGAAATATATATAAAAAGCGACGAAATTTTAACGAAAACCAACAATTCCGGCGGCATAAACGGCGGCATTTCAAACGGAATGAACGTGAATTTTCGTGTTGCTTTCCGCCCCACGCCGTCGATAGGAAAAACGCAGAACACCGTAGATCTCGAAAAAATGAAAAATACGACGATAGAGATTTGCGGCAGACACGACGCTTGTTTTGCCGTGAGGGCATTGCCCGCCGTAGAAAGCGCCGCAGCAATTGCGATACTCGATATAATGCTTTATGAAAATAGGTTAAAATGATATGAAAATTGAGGAATTGAGAGCTGAAATCGATAAAATCGACGATGAGATCGTAAAAAAATATATTGAAAGGATATCTCTTACCGACGAGATTGGACGACAAAAAGCATTGAGCGGAAACGATATTTTCGATCCGACGAGAGAAAAAGAGATAATAAACAGACTCACCGACTTGACGAGCGATTTTACCTTAAAAGAGGATATTACCGCCCTTTACAGTCTTATCTTTTCGATGAGTAAATGCCGCCAGACAAACGTAAAAAGCGGCGAAAATAAAGACAGATGAAGTATTGTCTGATAGGCAGAAAACTGTCGCACAGCTGGTCGAAAGAGGTGCATTTCGCCCTCGGAACAGATTACGATCTCGTTGAATTAGAGCCTGATTTTCTTGCCGAATTCTTAAAAAAATGCCCGTACACGGGGTTTAACGTAACAATTCCGTACAAAAAAACATTGACAGAGCTTCTCGACGGGCTTGACGACAGCGCAAAGACGCTCTGCGCAGTGAACACCGTCGTTAAAACCAACGGGCTTTTTATAGGTTATAACACCGACCTTTTCGGAATGAGCTACATGCTTGACAGCGCCGGGATAGAACTTAAAAATAAAACCGTTATGATTTTAGGGAGCGGCGGCACGTCAAACGTTGCGAGATATTTGTCGGCGGTAAGGGGTGCAAAAGACGTTTTGACGGTAAGCAGAAGCGGAAACATAAATTACGAAAACTGTTACGATTTTCAAAACACCGAAGTTATAATAAACACCACGCCCGTGGGCATGTTTCCCGACGTTCACGAAAAACCGCTTGAAATATCTAAGTTTTCAAACCTTGAAAGCGTTGCCGATTGCATTTACAACCCCGTAAAGACAATGCTTTTGGAAGATGCGGAAGAACTGAAACTGAAATGCGTGAACGGGCTTACGATGCTCGTTGCGCAAGCTGTAAGATCGGAAGAATTATGGCTCGGCAAGAAATTGCCGCACGGCTCGATTCAAAGAGCTTTGGAACTCGTGTCTGTCTGGCACAATGAAAAATAGGAAAAAAATATGAAAATACTCGTTATAAACGGCGTAAACTTAAATATGCTCGGCATAAGGGAAAAGGAGCTTTACGGAAACAAAACTTTGGGCGACCTTGAAAAATATTGCAAAGACGAAGGAAAAAAGCTCGGCTTGAAGGTAGACTGCGTCCAATCTAACCACGAGGGCTATATCGTCGAGGAAATACAAGGCGCTTACGGGCACTATGACGGCATCATAATAAACGCCGGAGCTTATACCCACACGAGCGTTGCGATACTCGACGCTCTTAAAGCCGTAAATATCCCGACGGCGGAAGTACATCTGACGGATATTTCCAAAAGGGAAGATTTCAGAAAATTCAGTTATATCTCCCTCTACGCAGAAAAAGTTATCATGGGAAAGGGCTTCGAGGGATATAAGGAAGCGCTCGAACACTTCGCAAATAAAAAGTAATTCCGCATTATTTACGCCACTTCTTTTAAACGCTTAAAAGAAGTGGCGTTTTTTAGTGGTCAGTTTTTTCTGAAAATTGCGTTTTTGAGGCAAAACCAAACCTCATTTTTTAAAAAAGTGCTTGTAGGGGCTGTTTTTGCGATTTTTTGAGCTTAAAAATTCGGAAGAGTTGTTATTTTTAGCGATAATATATACCATTTAATATATCTCCTTACCCCAATTAAACGCAATACAGAAAAAATGAGAATGAAAATTTACGATAAAATCGGAGATTTTGAGAAAAATAATAAACTTGAACACGCCGCTATAAGGCAAATAAAATCCACAACCGCCCTTTTTATTTGATTTTGACAAAAATATTAACGTTTTTCTTGACATTATAATATAATAGTGATATAATACTATTAACCTATCAAGTTGATAGGTAATTATTATTGAAGAGAAAAAGGAGATATATTATGATTTACACGTCGGCGGATCAGCTCATCGGAAACACACCGATACTCGAACTCACCCACATTGAAAAAGAACTCGGCTTAAAGGCGAAGATACTCGCCAAGCTCGAATACTTTAACCCCGCAGGCTCGGTCAAGGACAGAATAGCAAAGGCGATGATAGACGACGCAGAGAAAAGCGGCAAATTAAAAGAAGGCTCGGTAATAATCGAGCCGACGTCGGGCAACACGGGCATAGGGCTCGCTTCCGTCGCCGCCGCAAGGGGGTACAGAATAATTATCGTGATGCCCGAAACGATGTCGGTCGAGCGCCGTCAGATAATGAAGGCTTACGGCGCGGAACTCGTTTTGACAGAAGGCGCAAAGGGTATGAAAGGGGCTATCGCAAAGGCGGAGGAGCTTGCAAAGGAAATTCCGGACAGCTTTATCCCCGGGCAATTCGTAAACCCCGCAAACCCGGCGATACATAGAAGCACGACGGGCCCCGAGATATATAACGACACTTACGGCGAAGTGGATATTTTCGTCGCCGGCGTAGGTACGGGCGGCACTATCACGGGCATAGGCGAATATTTAAAGGGTAAAAAACCGTCCGTAAAAATAGTTGCGGTAGAGCCGAAAGATTCCGCCGTACTCTCCACAGGCGTAGCAGGTCCGCACAAAATTCAAGGTATCGGCGCAGGCTTTGTCCCCGACGTTTTGAACACTAAGATTTACGACGAGGTAATCGCCGTTTCGAGCGACGACGCATTTTCCGTCGGCAAACTCATCGGCAAGAAAGAGGGCGTGTTGGTCGGCATTTCTTCGGGAGCGGCGGCTTGGGCGGCAATAAAACTTGCCAAGCGCCCCGAAAACGAGGGCAAGACGATCGTCGTCCTTCTCCCCGACACGGGCGACAGATACCTCTCCACTCCCCTTTTCCAAGACTGATATAATTTCCGATTTATGTATTAAAAAAGCGCCTTTCGGGCGCTTTTTTAATTGTTTTTAGAAGAATGAGCGATGTTAAAACTGTTTATCATTATTTTCTGTTTTAAATTAAAGCTTCCCATTTCTTGAGACCCGTTCGACTCGCTATCGCTCGCTCAGGGTGACAAGGGAAAAGCGTTGAAGAACACTACGGAGAGTTTCCCTCGTCAATTTCGCATTACTCATTACAAATTCCGCATTGAATTAAGCCCCAACGCCCACCCTCTACTGTCATTCTGAGTAAGTGAACGTTGCCCCTTTTTGTCATTCTGAGTAAGTGAACGAAGTGAACGCATCGAAGAATCTCTCAGAAAGGGAATTACCCATATAGAACAAAAAGTCGGATAAAGAGTATTTCTACTCTCT
>CACXDQ010000154.1 GCA_902766475.1 uncultured Eubacteriales bacterium | reverse complement strand
GTATACAAATACGTCGAGTGAGAATTTGCTGAAATACGCCGAAATTCAGTCGTTTTAACGAGTTAAATCCTTGTTTTCATTCGGCTATTATATAATACAGATGAGGAGATCGGCTTATTATTGCCGATAGGACAGAGCGTATGGACGATAACAGAACGTTCGATCCCAAACCGACTAAATATCCCTATACCGACCTTACTGATAAACATTATCTCAAAGTCAAAAAGAAGAGAGATATCGTGTTCGACAAAGATTATCCGTATGTGGACGAAACGAGAAAATTCCGCATCAAGCTTTTTTTCACGAGGGTGCTACTAAGGTGTATAGTCTTTCCCATGGCGAGGATAAAACTCGGGCTTAAAATCGTTGGCAAGGAAAACTTAAAACGACATAAAGACGAATTGAAAAGGGGAGTCGTTTCCGTCTGCAATCACGTTCATATGTGGGATTATATTGCAATTATGGCGGCGATAAAACCCGTTCGCCCGTATGTTCTCGCATGGTCGCAAAACGTTACGGGTGAAAGCGGCGGGTTGGTAAGGCTTGTCGGCGGTGTGCCCATACCCGATAGCGGAATAGAAGCTTTGCGTGCCTTCGATTCCGCAATAAAAAAAGTTGTCGACGGCGGCGGATGGATACACGTTTGCGCCGAGGGAAGTATGTGGGAATATTACCGACCTATAAGGCCGTTCAAAAAAGGCTTTGCCTCTATCGCCGTAAAGAGCGGTAAACCCGTTTTGCCTATGGCTTTTTCCTATCGTAAGCCCACTTGGGTACGAAAGAAATTATTCGGGCAACTCGCTCGGCTCACGTTGAATATAGGCGAGCCGATCTACCCCGACGAAACTCTTCCGACCGCCGGGCGAATAGCCGACCTCACCGTAAAGGCTCATTCAAAGGTGTGCGGATTGGCTGGGTTTAAAGAGGGCGAAAACATCTATGCGCCCATATACGACAGCAACAGCAGAAGGATAGACTACTATTAAAAATAAATATGAAAAGAGGTATCGTCATTGAGATGATACCTCTTTTTTGGTTTCAGAAACATTTTTTACGCCCGTCTTTGCGGCAATGCTCGATATTTCCGCAATGATAGCACAGTTCGTTTTCGGAAAAGCCGTTTTCGGAAAATTCGACTATGTTTTTAACCGTCGTTTCGGCGATGTTTTCAAGCGCCTCTTCCGTCAAAAACGCCTGATGCGACGTAACGATTACGTTGGGCATCGAAATGAGCCTCGCAAGCGTGTCGTCGCTCACTATATGCCCCGAAAAATCTCTGAAAAATACGTCCGATTCCTCTTCGTAAACGTCGAGGCACGCCGCTCCGATCTTTCTCGCTTTTATCCCGGCAAGCAAGGCTTCGGCGTCGATAAGCGCACCCCTCGACGTGTTTACTATAATTACGCCCTTTTTCATCCTTTCGATGGAATTTTCGTTTATGAGGTGTTGCGTCTCTTCCGTCAACGGGCAGTGAAGGGAGATGATGTCGCTTTTTTCAAACAATTCGTTTAAAGAAACGTATTCTATTCCGCTACCATCTATCGGAAACTTGTCGTAAGCGATGACGTTCATCTTAAAACCACGGCAAATATCGATAAAAATTCTACCTATCTTTCCCGTTCCGATAACGCCGATCGTCTTTCCGTGAAGGTCGAAACCGGTAAGACCGCTCAGTGAAAAATTGAAGTCTTTCGTTCGGTTATACGCCTTGTGTATTCTCCTTACCGAAGTGAGGAGAAGCGCCATTGCGTGTTCGGCTACGGCATAGGGCGAATACGCCGGAACGTGTACGACGTGTATCTTCTTGTATGCGTGTTTGATATCCACGTTGTTGTAGCCGGCACAGCGAAGGGCAATGAGCTTTACGCCGTATTCGCTGAGTTTGTCGATAACTTCGGCGTTCACGTCGTCGTTTACGAAAACGCAGACGGCATAAGCGCCTTTACAAAGCTCCGCCGTGTCGATATTGAGTTTCGTTTCGTAAAATTTGAGGGTAAGCCCCGCCTTTTCGCCGAACTTCTCAAACGCCGGCATATCATACTGCTTTGTGTCAAAAAATACTATCTTCATAGCCGTATTATACCATACGAAATATAAAAAGTCAATATTTTCACCGAACGCTGAAAAATAATAAAGATGCAATATTTATCATGTGTTAAACTATTGACACGCCGAAGTATATCTGTTAAAATATAGTAAAGGGGTAGATGCGATGAAAAACGGATTTAACGACGTTGCGCCCGAAAATTCAAAGGCGGGTGAACAATTTAATAATATTCAGCCGCAATCTGAAAAGGGTGAATTAAACGATATTTCCGTCAAAGGCTATGAACACGAATTCAACGCTCCCGAAAAAACAGATAGAGCTAAAAAGGCAAAGGGCGTAACGACGTTCGCCAAAATTGCGGCGGCGGTAGTTGCGGTCGCAGGGGCTGTTACCGTCGGTGCGATCAGCCTCGATGAGTTTTTGCCGACCGACGAGGACGTCGTTATCGAATATGAATATTTGGGCGACGGCACTCTATCCTATTCCGTGGAGATACGTTACGGCGAAAAAGAATGGCAAAATGATTTCGAGCCGGATAAGGAATGGGAAGAGGAAAAATATTCCGTCGTGATATATAATGATTTCGAGTATCGCGAATTTCCTTTCAGCGGTTTTTGGTACGGAGATACGGCGGAAGGGTTGAAACCCGAAATGTATTACAAAATAGCGGTAAAGCGTGATAATTCCACGCTTGCGGAAAAGACGTTTAAAACGGAGGTAAAAGAAAATGGAGAAAAAATCGAACCTTAATTTGACCAAGATAATTGTT
>CACXDQ010000153.1 GCA_902766475.1 uncultured Eubacteriales bacterium | reverse complement strand
TTTATCTATGTTTCCACGGCGGCAAGCCAAGCTCGCTTATTATCTCGGCGATAAAAATTTTGTCAAGTGTTTTATCTATGTTTCCATGGCGGCAAGCCAAGCTCGCTTATTATCTCGGCGATAAAAATAATGACGAAACCGACGACGATGAGCGGCGTTATATGAGTTGCGCCGAGTACGACCTCGAAGAATACGCCGAACACCCCTTCAAGCGATAAAATGAGCGACGTGGTAGTGCCGGAAACCGAGCCTTGGGCGTATATCTGCGAGAACTGCGCAAACGCCGTCGCAAATATCGCAAGATATAAAATTTTCCATATAACATCGAAAGAAATAGAAAAATCTGCAAAGTAGAACGGAAACTCTACCGCTCCGGAAACGGCGACGCATAACACGCTCACCACGGCGAGCGCAACGACTAAGATATTTATGGGATCGTCGTCCTCTTTTACAAAGTGTTCGTTAAAGAGTATCTGCAAAGCGTAAAAGAGCGAAGAGCAAATCGTGAGCATATCGCCGAGCAGCTCGTTTTCGCCCCTTTCATTTCTTCCGATGAGCGATACGAACGCTATGCCGATAAGCATCAGCCCCGCCGCAACGTAGTTATTGAGCTTCGGGCGGTTTTTGAAGAATACCCACCCGAGGATAGGTACGATCATACAATATGCGGGCGTTAAAAACGCATTTTTAGATGGAGTTGTATATAAAAGCCCGACAGTCTGAAAGCCGTATGCCGCAAAGAGTATCGCCCCGACGATACAGCCTTTTACAAGTATTTTTTTGTCGAATTTCTTTCTTCTTATAAACGCAAAAACAGCAAGCGAAAGCGCCCCTACCGCAAATCTTGCGGCGAGGACAAAAAACGTAAAGTGTCCGCCGCCGAACGTGGTAAGGGTATCTTTCAATATCACGAACGAGCTACCCCATATAACGGTAGTTATCACGAGCAATATCCTTCCGATAACCCCTGCATATTTTTTTTGCGTCATTTCGCCTCCGTTTTACAACAATAAGGCGAATAGAAAATCTATCCGCCTTTTGGACCAAAATTTGCTCTGCAACGACGTTTCGTTGCATAATTGCATAAAATTATTCAGCCGTCTTTTCAGCCTTTTCAACTACGAGCTTGCCGTCATAGTAACCGCACTTGGGGCATACTCTGTGAGGAGTAGTATAGCCGTGGCACTGCGGACACTCTATAAGGGTGGGAGCCTTTACCTTGTAGTTGTTAGAAAATCTCGTATTGCTTCTCTGTTTGGAAACCTTATGCTTAGGTACTGCCATCTTCTTAACCTCTCTTATTTATTACAATCACATTGCGATTTATTTAAGTTTGCGCCGCAAACGGGGCAAAGCCCCTTACAGTCATCCCTGCAATAGATGGCGAAGGGCATGGAGAAAATAATCTTTTCTCTTACCATATCGCTCAGATCGACCAAGCCCTTTGCGTAAGGATACACATCGGGATCGGCGTCTTTTCTGTCCGAAAACTCTTCCGAAAACGCTACTATATTATGGAAAATGGCGCTGTCCAGACAGCGGGAACATTGCCCGCCGACGGAGTATTCTATCTCGCCTTCCGCAAGTACCGTGTTACCGCCAATCGTAACCGTACCCGTAACGGAAACGGGAGAGAGAAATTTTGCGTCAGGTAAAGTTATCAGAGCGTCGTCAAATTCGGCGTCAAAGTGGAAAGAACATTCGTCTTTACCGCTGTATTTGAGTTTTTTTACATCGATAACCATAATCAGCCTTACAATTATATATCAAATTTAAAATAATGTCAATGCTTTTGAGGGCGGTTAGCCTTATTTTTTTATATTATTTTGCCAATCTTTCGGTATCTCTCGCAATTACCAGCTCTTCGTTGGTGGGTATTACGAGAACTTTGACCTTGCCGCCTTCTCCGGTAATGTCGGTTATGCCGTCGCCTATATGAGCGTTTTTCTCTTCGTCGATCTTTATGCCCATATATTCCATATCGGAAGCGATAGACTTTCTCACTGCGCCGTCGTGTTCGCCTATGCCGGCGGTGAATACCACGCAATCTACTCCGCCGAGGGCGGCTGCGTATGCGCCGAGGTATTTTTTACAGCTGTAAGTGAATACGTCGAGGGCAAGTTCGGCTCTGTGATTGCCATTGTTGGCAGCTTCCGTCAGATCTCTGAAATCGGAAGATACGCCGCTTAATCCGCTTACGCCCGACTTCTTATTGAGATAGGTTATAGTTTCGCCGACGGTCATACCGTGCTTGTTCGCCAAAAATTCGACGATAGCGGGATCGAGATCGCCCGAACGGGTGCCCATGGGAACGCCGCCGAGGGGCGTGAAACTCATCGACGTATCCATGCTCTTGCCGCCCTTGACCGCCGAAATGGACGAGCCGTTGCCGAGGTGCATCGTTACGACCTTAAAGTTTTTGTCGCCCTCTCTGCCGAGGTATTTCGCCGCCTCTTCGGAAACGAATCTGTGGCTCGTGCCGTGGAAGCCGTATCTTCTTACTTTATAATTTTTATAATCTTCATAAGGTATTCCGTATATATACGCCTTTTCGGGCATAGTGGAATGGAAAGCCGTGTCGAAAACGCCTACCATCGGAACGTTCGGCATTATCGCCTTGCACGCCTTAACGCCTATTACGTTTGCCGGCTGATGGAGAGGAGCAAGCTCGGAAAGACCTTCGATTTCCTTCATCGTTTCGTCTGTCAAAAGCACGGAATCGTTGAACGTTTCGCCGCTGTGGACTATTCTGTGTCCGACGGCGTCAATCTCATTCATCGAAGAAATAGCGCCGTATTCCTTGTCGACGAGGGCGTCCAAAACTACCTGAATAGCCTCCTTATGCGTGGGCATTGGGGAAGTTATGGTCGTTTCCTTGCCGTTCGCCTTGTGCTTGCAGAAAGAGCCGTCTAAGCCTATTCTCTCACAGCCGCCCTTTGCTATCGCCTTTTCCGTCGCCATATCTATGAGCTGATATTTGAGCGACGAACTGCCTGCGTTAATAACCAATATCTTCATAATTCACCTCGTTAAATCTGCGTTTGCAACGCCGTTATGGCGACAGCCGCAACTATATCTTCCATGTGGCAACCTCTCGAAAGGTCGTTTATGGGTTTAGCAAGACCTTGACAGAGCGGACCTACCGCTTGGAAACCGCCGAGACGCTCGGTATTTTTGTAGTTGGAATTGCCTGCGTCGAGGTCGGGGAAAATAAGCACGTTGGCGTGTCCCGCAACGGGAGAGCCGGGGGCCTTGCTTGCGCCGACTTCGGGAACGATAGCGGCGTCGAATTGAAGTTCGCCGTCGGCAAGCTCGTTCGGAGCTATCTCGTGGAATTTTTCGACAGCCGCAACGACTTTATCCACGTCGGGGTGTTTAGCCGAGCCTTTCGTAGAGTGAGAGATGAAAGCTATTCTCGGCTCGATGCCGGCGATAGCTCTCGCACTCTGTGCGGAAGACTGAGCAATGTAGGCGAGCTGTTCGCTCGTGGGGTTCTGATTCAAGCCGGAGTCGGCATAAATATAGCAGCCGTCCTCGCAATATTTATTGCCCTGTTCGGGGGCGATCATCAAAAAGTAAGCCGATACGATGGGAGTGCCCTTTGCGGTCTTTATAACCTGCAAGCCGGGGCGAAGGGTGTTAGCCGTAGAGTGGCAAGCGCCCGAAACCATTCCGTCGACGTCGCCGGCTTTAAGCATGAGAGCGCCGTACATCGTATAATCTTTACGCACCGTTTCACGGGCAAGTTCCAAAGTCATGCCCTTTTCTTTACGGATCTCGTAGAGGAGATTTGCGTATTCATCCGTCTTTTCGTAGGTGAGCGGATCTATTACCGTAACGCCCGTAAGATCGACGTTCGGGTTTGCCGCCTTTATCTCGTCGATATTGCCGAGAAGGGTTATCTTGGCAACGCCCTCTTTAACCGAAACGGCAGCCGCTTCGACTACCCTCTTGTCCTCGCCCTCCGGCAAAACTATGTGTTTGCCGAGCAAAGACGCCCTCTTTTTGATACTGTCAAGAACTTTAGACATCGTTACTCCTTTTAAACCTCAAAAAAAATTTATCAAAACGATTGATATTTATTTTTTTTTGATATAAAATATTATTATCTATCTTATTATACATCAAATAAATCAAAATATCAAACGATTGAGGGAGTTATCGTGAAAATTTGTTTTTGCGTTTGCGAATATAACCCGTTTCATAACGGCCACCTCTACCATTTAGAGAAAATAAGAAAGGAAATTAAGCCCGACGCAATAGCCGTCGTTATGAGCGGCAACTTCACCCAGCGGGGTGAAGTTGCCGTACTCGATAAGTACACGAGGGCGGCGCACGCTGTAAAGGCGGGGGCGGACGTCGTTTTCGAGCTTCCCACGGCGTTTGCGACGTCGCCCGCCGAGATATTCGCAAAAGGGGCGATAAAGCTCGCCTCTTCCGTAAAGGGCGAAAAGACGCTCTGCTTCGGCACCGAGAGCGCAAAGAAAAAAAAGCTTTTATCGACCGCCGCAGCCCTGCTCAACGAGAGCAGAGAGTTTAAAAAGCTTTACCGTGAAGAGCTTAAATCGGGCGTAACGCCCGTAAAGGCGAAGGTGAACGCCCTCGCCGCAATGGATATTAAAGACCTCGACTTCGAGCTTTTGAAAAGCCCCAACAATATACTCGGCATCGAATACGCAAAAGCCGTTTTGTCGAGCGGAAGCGATATCGAACTCTACCCCATCATAAGGAAAGGCGCAGGCTATCTCGACGACGAGCTGCACCCCGAAAACTCTTCTGCGGCGGCAATAAGAAACGCCCTTTCAAAGGGCGATCTCAGCGGCATAGAAAGCTGTGTTCCCGAATACGTTTTCGACGATCTGAAAATTTACGAAAACAAGCCTCTCCCGTCTGCCGACGACATAATCTATTATTCCGCAACGGCAATGGACAAGTCGGAAATGAAAAAGATCGTCGACTGCACGGAGGGGCTTGAAAACAGAATTAAGGCGCTTATCAAGAACTGCACTTCGCTCACGGAGCTTAAAGACAAGTTAAAGACCAAGCGCTACACATACACAAGGCTCAACAGAATTCTCCTCGCAACGATGCTGAAAACAAAAAAATCGCTCATAAACAGATTTCTCAAAAACGACCTGTATTTAAAAGTGCTTGCGATGAACGCCGACAGAAAGGACGTATTATCCTATTTCGACAAGAACTCCGATTATCCCCTCATCACGAGAAAGAGCGACGAAAGAAAACTTTCGGGTGCGGCGAAAACCTGCTTTTTTGAGGACGTTTTCGCAAACGATATATACAACTTCCTCTCGGGAAAGCACACTAACGAATACGAGATGAAAACTCTTTCAAGAGATAATTAGTTTGGTCGTTTTCACGGATAAAGGCGACTGCGCTTATATAACCGCCTT
>CACXDQ010000152.1 GCA_902766475.1 uncultured Eubacteriales bacterium | reverse complement strand
CAAGTTAAAATGCTGAACAAAATGAGAAATATGCCTATCGTATTTTCACCAAACCAGCCGTAGAACACCGAAGAGCCCCACAAACCGCCGAGTGCGCCGACGGACATTATGCCCGGTATACCGAGGTTCAAATGCCCCGATTTTTCCGTTATCGTTTCTCCCAAACAGCCGAGAAGCAAAGCTATACCTATGCTTACCGTTCCTATTAAAAACGCAGTTAATGTAGACGGCATTATCTCTTCCCTCCCGTTGTGTCTTTTTCTTTTTCGGTATCTTTCCCTTTATCTTTCTGTTTAAACGCCGCAACCTTGCTCATGCGCTGATTGAGCATATAAATAAAGAATTCGGAGCCTATTATAAAGAAGAATATTATACCTATCGTTATATCGGAAATTGCCGTAGTGGTAAGACCGTAAAAACTTCTCGTGTTTACCGAGCCGTTCGTGAAGAACATAAGAAGGAACGACGTAAATATCATTACGAGAGGATTAAAATTCGCAAGCCACGTAACGATTATAGCCGTAAAGCCTCTGTTTTCGACTATGTCCTTATTTACTTGGAAATTACCTATGCTTCCGCAGATCAAAAAGCCCATGAGTCCGCAGATAAGCCCCGACAAAATAAGCGTTCTTATAACGACTTTTTTAACGCTCGTTCCTATGTATCTCGCCGTGTTTTCGCTCTCCCCGACGACCGCCACTTCATAGCCGTGCTTTGAAAAACGAAGGTAAATATACATGAACGCCGTCAAAAGAGCAACTGTTATTATGGGTATAATATAGACGTTTCCGCCGATAGTCGGCATTTTGACAAGTTCTTTCGTTACCGCACGTATATACGAGCCGGTACTCGGAAACCAGAACATTATGAAATACTCGACAAGACCTACCGCAATGTAGTTCATCATGAGTGTGAAAAGCGATTCGTTAGTCTTGAAAAGCGCCTTGAAAATCGCCGGTAAAACAGCCCAGACGGCGCCCGCAAGCATACTTGCCAAAATCGCCAATATTATCTGCACGAAGTCGGGTGCTTTACCCCTAAGATAAAAAGTAACGATAGAGGCGACGAGTGCGCCTATAAGCACTTGTCCGTTAGCGCCGAGATTCCAGAATCTCATCTTAAACGCCGGAACTATGGCAATGCCGACGCCGAGAAGCAAAGCTGCGTCTCTGACGAAGATCATAAAGCGGTCGCCCGAGCCAAAAACGCCGTCAATAAGCGTGCCGTAGAACTGAAAAGGGTTAGTTTGAAGCGTTATAGCCGCAAATATCCCGCTGACGATAAGTCCGAGTAAAAAGGCAATCGTCCTTATTCCCCACGCTTTATATCTGTTTATACTTTCGGGGGTTTTCGCTCTGTTCAATGCGTCTGTCAATAATTTTTTAGTCATTAGCCGCCTCCGTTTCGTCATCGTGAACTTTCGTCATCAAAACGCCTATCTCTTCCTTTTTCGCCGTTCTGCCGTCGACGATACCCGTTATTCTTCCGGCTGTCATTACGGCTATTCTGTCGCAAAGGCCGATAAGGACGTCGAGGTCCTCCCCGACGAAGATTATCGCCGAGCCGTTTCTCTTCTGCTCGTCCAAAAGATTATAGATGAGATAGGAAGAGTTTACGTCAAGACCTCTTACGGGATATGCGACCATAAGCACCTTCGGTGCGGAAGAGATTTCTCTGCCTACCAAGACTTTCTGCACGTTTCCGCCCGAAAGCTTTCTTACCGCAGTGTGAGAGTTTGGCGTTACGACTTCGAGATCCTCTATTATTTTATCGGCAAGGTGGCTGGGTTTTTTTCTGTCGAGGAAAATGCCGTTGCCCTTTCTGTACGAACGGAGCATCATATTGTCGACAATATCCATATTCCCGACGAGCCCCATGCCGAGCCTGTCCTCGGGAACAAACGAAAGCCTTACGCCGAGTTCTCTGATTTCAAGAGGCGTCTTGTCCCTTAAATTTATTATCTCATCCTCGTTAAAGAGTATCTTCCCTTCGTTTACAAGTTCTTTTATCTTCGAGTCGTGCATTCCGCTGAAATCGACGACAGTACCGTCCTCATAGTGGAATGCACCGGCGTTTGCGAGTTCCTTTACCCTCTTCAAACTCTTGTGGAAGAACGTTACGGGTTTATTCTTCTTCGGATTGTGAAATATTATCTCCCCTTCCGAAAGATTTCTTAGCCCCGCAATAGATTCCAAAAGCTCTTTCTGCCCGCTTCCGGCGATACCGGCAATGCCGAGTATCTCGCCGCCCCTTGCGGTAAATGAAACGTCGTGAAGAACTTCAACTCCGCTCTTGTTTTTATAGCTTAAATTTTTTATAACGAGTCTGTCGTCGGGATCCTTCGGCTCGCTCCTCATAATATTGAGTTCTACTTTTCTTCCGACCATCATTTCGGTAAGTTCGGAAACGGTCGTTTCGGAAGTTTTGACCGTTCCGATATATTCGCCTTTCCTCATTACGGCGACCTCGTCGGAAATGGACATGACCTCGTTCAACTTATGAGTGATTATTATGATAGATTTGCCGTCCTCTTTCATCTTTCTGAGAACAGCAAAGAGTTTTTCTATTTCCTGTGGCGTCAAAACCGCAGTTGGCTCGTCAAGAATGAGTATCTCCGCACCACGATAAAGCACCTTTATTATTTCAACGGTCTGTTTTTCGGAAACCGACATGTCGTAAATTTTCTTTGTCGGCTCGATATTAAACCCGTATTTATCCGCAATTGATTTGACCTTTAAATTGATTTTTTTCATGTTTAAAGTGTTTTCTTCAAGCCCGAGAATAATGTTCTGGGAAGCGCTGAAAACGTTTATCAATTTAAAGTGTTGGTGTATCATTCCTATCTTATACTTGAATGCGTCTTGTGGGGAATGAATTACGGCTTCTTCGCCGTCGATGTAGATATGCCCCGAGTCGGGCGCATAGATGCCCGAGATCATGTTCATAAGCGTGGTTTTACCGCTGCCGTTTTCACCTAAAACGGCAAGTATTTCACCACGTCTTAAAGACATACTTACGTTTTTGTTTGCCTGAATACTTCCGAAATGTTTAGATAGATTTTCAAGGCGAAGAGCAATTTTTTCTTCCATGGTTACTCCGTGTGTCAGTATTTTTTTAAAAATCAAGATTAGGCGGAGAAAAATCTCCGCCTTATCTTAATTACTTTTTATTAGAATTTAGTGTTGAGAAGTTTTATACCGTCGATCTGAATATCGAAGTAAGGAGCAGAACGGTACTGAGATTCGTGGAAATAACCGTTCGAGATAACTTCGGTTTCGTGAGCATAAGCGGCGTCGCTGTCTACGTCCGCACCGTAGGAAGTAAGCGTCTTGCCGCCTACGGTGAAGGTAGAAGTGCTGAATACCTTCAACTCTTTATTTTTAAGCTGAGTAAGAACTTCTTCGACTTTTGCGACAGTGCCTTCTGCAACAGCAGATGCGTTCACATCGGTAAGAACAACTGCGCCGTTAGCGATCGTACCGCACCAGTCGGTAGCGATAGCTTCGGTTTTAGCAACGCAAGTAGCTATGTATTTGAAGTAAGGAGCCCAGTCGATCCTCGAAGAAATAAGGAAGGTGTTGGGGCAAGATTCAACCGTGCTGCCGTTGTAGGAAACGTTGGGAACACCGGCGGTTTCGCAAGCGGAAGGAGCGCCCATAGAGTCGGCATGCTGAGAGATAAGAGCAGCACCACGACCTATAAGGGTTTCGGCTGCGTTTTTCTCGGAAACTTCGTCATACCAAGAACCGGTGAACTGAACTTCCATAGAAACAGATTTATCTTTAACGAGAGATTCGAAAGTGTTTCTTACGCCGAGGAACCAAGCGGTGTAACCGGAGATAACTTCTGCATAAGTGAAAGCGCCTACATATCCGACTTTAACGTTGTTGCCGTCGAAGTTGTTTTCTTCCAAATCGCCGTCGTTGTACATTTCGGCAAGCTTTAAACCGGCAACTACACCGGCAACGTATCTGCCTTCATAGATGGAAGCGAAAGCGTT
>CACXDQ010000151.1 GCA_902766475.1 uncultured Eubacteriales bacterium | reverse complement strand
GCGCAAAGGAAGAGTCCGCATCGGAAGAAGAGAAGAAGGGTTGCGGAAGCTCGGTAGGTATCGGCTCCGTACTCGCAATAATGCTCATCGCATGCGCACTGTTCTTGTTCAAGAAAAAAGGTTTTATCCGCTAATATAAAATAAGATAAAGCTTAGATAAAAAGGCGTCCGCCCTATTGGGGCGGACGCCTTTTTTGTCATTGCCTTTTTGGCTAAGCGAGCATTTTAGTTTCTCTTTTACGGGCGGTCAAACACGGGCAGAACGGCGCCTTTATAGGTGTTTACGATATAGTCGTAAACTGCCGCCGTTTTAAGTGCGGATATGAGCGCCGCTATCTTTTCATCGTTTTCATTCCCCCTCTTTACGGCTATGATGTTTGCGTAAAGAAGAGCCGCTTCGCCGTCCGACTTTTCGGTCGCAAGAGCGGTTTTTACCGAAAGCCCCGCCTCTAATGCGTAATTCCCGTTTATTACGGCAATCGTTCCGTCAGCCGCTTCATTAAGCTGTGCGGGAATGGTCGATGCCTCCGCCAACACGATATTGTTTCCGTTCTTGTTTAAAATATCTATATCCGAAAGGGTGGAGGAAGCCGAAACGCCGTCTTTGAGGGTGATAAACCCCTCGCCTTGAAGGACGAAAAGCGCCCTCGTGCAGTTGCTTCCGTCGCTCGGGATAATTATCGTTCTGCCCGTCTTGTTCGATATATAATCGTCTTTCCCGACGTTTTTACCGAACACGCCGAACGGCTCGTAATGTATCTTTTCGACGGAAACGAGGTCTGTCTTATTCTCCTTATTGAAGTTCAAGAGATACGGCTCGTGC
Source organism: uncultured Eubacteriales bacterium (assembly GCA_902766475.1). Classification (GTDB taxonomy): domain Bacteria; phylum Bacillota; class Clostridia; order Christensenellales; family Borkfalkiaceae; genus UBA10281. Next base: position 1,367 of record CACXDQ010000151.1, on the reverse strand, counting down.
TGGAAATAGTTTGCGTCTATCTCCCCGGACTCCAAAGCGGTGTTGGGGAGAACGTAGTCCTCAAAAATTCTTATTTCGAGGTCGTAGCCCCGCTCTTTGAGCGTGCCTTTAACTTGTTCGAGTATCTCGGCGTGCGGCGTGGACGATGCGCCCACTACAATTTTGTTTGCGCTTTGGGTGTTTCCGCATGCGAAAGCGGAAAGGGAAAGGGTTGCGGCAAATACCGCAGCTATGATGAGTTTGAATAGTTTTTTCATTGTTTTACTCCTTTTTTTCTATTTTTAAGACGGCGATCCGTCTTGTTTGCGATAAATGTTCCGAGGTTTTGCACGAGCTGAACGATAATAATTATAAGCAGCACGCACACCCACGTTATTTCCTGATGATAGCGCTGATAGCCGTAAGTTATTGCGATAGCGCCGAGTCCGTTTCCGGCGATCGTCGCAGACATCGCCTGATAGCCTATTACGGTAACGGTGGAAATCACCGCCCCGACGATGAGAGAGGGCTTTGTTTCGGGCAAAAGAACTTTGAAAATAATCTGCACGTCGCTTGCGCCCATCGACCTCGCCGCCTCGATAACGCCGCCGTCTATCTCTTTTAAAGACGATTCGACCATTCTCGCAATATACGGCGCCGCCGCAACGACGAGCATTACCGTCATCGCCTTGTCGCCTATGCCAGTTCCGACGAAAAATTTTGCGACCGGTATCATCGCCACCATGAGTATTATAAACGGAATACTTCTCAGTGCGTTGACGATAAAGCCGAGAAGTGCGTTTACCCATTTTTGGGGCTTTAAGCCTTGCGGCGAAGTGACGTAGAGTATAACGCCGAGCGGCAAGCCTATGACGTAGGCGATAAGCGTCGAAAGAGCCGTCATCCACACGGTGGTAAGCGCTCCGCTCAAAAGCTTTCCGTTTTGAAACAGTTCGTTAAGCAGTGAAAAATCTCCCATTTTAAGCCCCCTCTGCGATATATTTAACGCCCTTTTCGGTCAAAAAATCTCTCGTTTTCAAAAATTCTTGCTCGCCGCCTTTAAGGGTGAATACGAGGTGCCCGAACAGTTTACCGTCGATGGTTTTTGTGTCGGCATAGACGATATTCGCCGCAATTCCTCTCTCGATGGCGAGCGCCGATATTACGGGCAAGATAGACGTTTCGCCGCCGAAGATAAGGCGGAATTTGTATTCGCCGCCTTGTACCTTCATATTTCTCACCGCTTCGGGCAGAACGAGCTTTTTTGCTATTTCCGACTTGGGGTTTGCGAAAACTTCCGCCACTTCGCCCTCTTCTGCGACAACGCTGTTATCTATCACCGCCACTTTGGAACATATGCTCTCGATAACTTTCATTTCGTGGGTGAT
>CACXDQ010000150.1 GCA_902766475.1 uncultured Eubacteriales bacterium | reverse complement strand
CCACGAAACGAATTTCGGGCATTTTCTCGACAAAGTGTCTTTTCCCGAACTTGCAAGAACTTTGCCGCCCTCTTTCACCGCAAAGTAGAGTGCCGGACGGTTATTGTAATGGCAGAAATTAGCGTTTCCGACGTACCACACCAAAATTTTAAGGGTGTTTTTGCCGTTGACCGCAAAATCGGACAAGTCTATCTCGTCATACACCTTGTACCACGGGAAATCGGCGTACTGTCCGCTGTAAACGTATTTGTCGTTTAAATACACGGCGTATTCGCTGTCGGCGGAAATTTCGAGAACGGGCTTTTTGCCGCTTTCAAATTCCGCAATAAACTCACCGTAGCTGTCTTTTTTTGCGCTGTTATCGATCCATATCCATTTTCCGTCCATAAATTACCCCTTTTTCAAATTATCGCAGGTGCGAGAGAAGAATATTCGTCTATGCTCTCGCCGAGCTTTGACGGCACTATTTCGCACACGTCGAAATTTGCGCCGATAGAATTTTTCTTTGCCGATCTTATAACTTTCTTTTCGAGAATGTCCAAGCACCTCGGATAGATACCGCCGATAACCACTCTGTCGAGATTTAACATATCTATAAGTATGCTGACCGTTTCTCCGAGCTTATCGGCGACCTCATTCATGATTTTTATTGACAGCTTATCGCCCTTTCTCGCACATTCGGCAACCTCTTTTGCGGTTACCTTTTCATAAGAATTTAAGAGCGTATCCCTGCCTATACGACGTTTATTCGCATTTTCGCCTATTGCGCCGCCACTGACGAAGCTCTCTACCGAGCCTCTCTTGCCGTAGCCGATCTCACCGCTTTTCGACAGCCTTAAATGCCCTATCTCGCCCGCCATGCCGTTGTTGCCGGTGTAGAGCTTGCCGCCGAGGATAAGCCCCGAGCCGATGCCCGTACCGAACGTTAAAAACGCCATGTTTTCGCTGCCCTTGCCTGCGCCGAACAAAAATTCCGCCAAGGCGCATGCGTCGGCGTCGTTTAAGAGCGTTACCTCAGCGCCGTATCTGCCATTTAATATTTTAATTATATTCACGTTGTCGAAGCCCGGAAGATGCGGGGGCTTTTGTATTATGCCACGCTTACAGTCGAGCGGACCGCCGCATATGACGGAAATTTTGCCCACGTCCTCGATCTTGTCAAGTTCTTTAATAATTTTATCTATCGTTTCGTCGGCGTTTAACGGGTTTGTGGGGAAAGTAACTTTACTTATATCCGAAAGCTCTTTCCCGTCGAAAAACGCATGGCTTACCGCACTTTTCGTGCCGCCTATCGAAACGCCCGTCAGAGCAATTTTTTTCATGATAACTCCTTAAAACAACTCGCTTTCGAGCATTGCGCAAAGACAGTGATACACGGGAAGGTGAAGTTCCTGCACTTTGAACGTTTCCCTTTCGGGAACGATTATCGAAACGTCGGCAAGCGCTTTTATCTTGCCGCCGTTGCCGCCGCCTAAAAATACGACCTTTGCGCCCTTCGCCTTAGCCGCTATCGCCGCATACAGACAGTTTTCGGAATTGCCCGAAGTGGAAATGGCAATGAGAACGTCGCCCTCTTCGGCGTAGACCGAAACTTGTTGAGCGAATACGAATTTCGGCGTGTTGTCGTTTGCGTAAGCCGTGGAAAATGCGGGGTGTCCGCACAGCGACACCACCGGCAAGCCACCTTCGAGCCTTTCGGAAAGCTCTTTGCCCATCTCGCCGAAATCACATAATTTCCGCTTATAATCGGCGGATAATTCCCTCTTCTTCTTAAAGCATTTCAAGAGTTCGCCGGCTATATGCTCGCAGTCCGCCGCACTGCCGCCGTTGCCGCAAAGATAGAGCCTTTTACCGTTTGAAAAGGCGGTGTACAAAGCGTCGAACGCATTTTTTATATCGTCTTTGACGCTTGAAAGCGCCGCATATCTCACGATCGTTTCGTCGAGAATTTTTTTACTTTCATCTTTCATAATTAAACCTCAAAAATATTATAACCGCATAAAAAAAATTTGTCAATTGTTTATTATTATCTTGTCAAATAAAAAAACCGACGTTTTCACGCCGATTTATTTTTGACGATTTTATCTTTATTTTTTCTTTTAGGAAGTACCCCCCCCGAATAAAATACACCGAATTTTTTCTGTCGTTGACGAGTTTTAAACCTTTGTCGTCTTTAAAAAACTCTTTCAGCAGAGCGATGTACCTTCTGAACGTTACAGCCGATATACCGAATTTTTCGCAACAACCCTTCAAATCGACGTTACCGCCTTGGCACAGTATTTCATACATAGTCAAGATATGGTAGCATTTTTTGTTTTTATAACTTGCCATATTTATATCTCCTCATTTGTCAATATAAAAAAATTATATCACAGTGTGAAACAAAATGCAATATTATAAATTTAATTTCATAAAACAAATTATTTATTTTCGTATAAATACACACCTCGTCCGTAGCCCGTCTTTTCGCCTCGGCGAATAAGTTCTATATATCCACGGCGCAGCGAAGAATCTGACGGAAGAGCCGACAAATCGCCCTCGAACTTGCGGTCGAAAAGCCGCCACACTTCGCCGTAATCTTCATACAGCCCGTATTCAAACACGTCGTAATCGGCTGAAAACTTCATTATGTTTGAGGTTTTGCCGAGCATTTCGGCGTGTTTTTCAAATAGCAGCCACGACTCGCATAAAAAGGGCGTAACGCCGCCACGAAAATACCCCTTAAAAAATTCACTCGCTTTTTTATATGACTTTTTCACCTCAGAATAATCGAGCGGCGCACCCGTCCTCGGAATGTGTACGCCGATGACAATATCGCCGTTTACGAGCTTATAGCCCGACTTTTCGTAGTTTCCGTCGAACTTTTTTATCTCGAATTGAAGTCTGCCGAGCGCAAAGATGTTGAGCGTGAAAAAGCGTGCGTACCACCTCTCGGCAAACGTGCCGACTATGCCGTAAACGCATTTACACTCTTCGGTCTTATACTTCAAATCGGCTATCGTATCCTTAAAAACTTCGACGGGTATCCCCTCTTTTTTCGTAATATACACGCATGACGTCGAAAAGCGCCATAATAAACACGGCGCTGAGCGTAAATTCGTGCAAGCCCGTCCCTTTCGCCGCATTTTGAAATTGCGTAAGACACGAAAAATAATCGAAGTTTTTATCTTTTTTATATGCGTTTACACACTCTTTTAGTTTATCGAAAGCGGCGCCGTTTCCCATAACGAAGGAAACGGCGCTAATATAGTAATTTTTATCCTCTTTCGATAAATTTATCAATTCCAAAAAATCAAACATATCGTCAATAAGAAAAAGCATCCTATCGTGGATGCTGATCTCTTTTATTAACCGAGGTCGATCAT
>CACXDQ010000149.1 GCA_902766475.1 uncultured Eubacteriales bacterium | reverse complement strand
AGAACAAACAAATTCGATAAAGCAATATTTAATGCGTAATGAGAAGTAAATAAGGAAAAATCTATGGCACAATTAACTTGCAAAAATCTCGTTTTGGGATATGAAAACAACGTCGTTGCGGACGGGCTGTCGTTCGAGGTCGAAAAGGGCGATTATCTCGCCATCGTCGGTGAAAACGGCTCGGGAAAATCGACGTTGATGAAAACTATTTTGGGGCTCATTAAGCCCATTTCGGGCGAAATAACCGTCGGGGACGGCTTGAAACGCAACGAGATAGGATACCTTCCTCAACAGACGGTCGTTCAGAAAGATTTCCCCGCATCGGTGTGGGAAGTAGTCGTTTCGGGCTGTATGGCGAGGACGGGTTTGCGCCCTTTTTACAGCAAAGAGGAAAAGGCGCTCGCCGCCGAAAACATCAAAAAAATGAGCTTGACGGGCTTTGAAAAGAGGTCGTACAGAGAGCTTTCGGGCGGTCAGCAACAGAGGGTGCTTTTAGCCCGTGCGCTGTGCGCCACGAGAAGCATTTTGCTTTTGGACGAGCCCGTTTCGGGGCTTGACCCGAAAGTTACCGCCGATATGTACGAGCTTATAAAACAGCTCAACGACGACGGCACTACTATAATAATGATTTCTCACGACATCTCGGCGGCGGTGAAATACGCAAATAAAATTCTTCATATCGGCAAGGAGAAATTTTTCGGGTCTACCGAAGAATACCTTTCAAGCTCCGACGCCGCAATGTTTTTACGCATAGGGAGGGAAAGACAATGATAGAGGCTCTTTCAAAGCTCGTAGATTATTTTCAATATCCCTTCGTGAGGTATGCGCTCATCGTCGGCGTGCTTATAGCCCTTTGCTCTTCGCTACTCGGCGTAACGCTCGTCCTTCGCCGCTTTTCGTTTATAGGCGACGGGCTTTCTCACGTCGCATTCGGCGCAATGGCTGTGGCGGCTGTCGTGGGGCTTACCGACGAGATACTTCTCGCAATGCCCATAACGATAGTGTGTGCGATACTTTTATTAAAATCGGGGCAGAACGCCAAGATAAAGGGCGACGCCGCCGTTGCGATGATCTCCGTCGGGGCTCTCGCATTCGGCTACCTTCTGATGAATTTAAACCCCAACAAGTCGTCCAACGTGTCGGCTGACGTGTGTTCGACGCTCTTCGGCTCTACTTCGATACTCACGCTCGACATCGTGGAAGTGTGGGTTTGCATAGCTCTATCGGTGCTTGTCGTTGCGGTATTCATAATTTTTTACAATAAGATTTTTGCCGTTACGTTCGACGAAAATTTCGCAAAAGCGACGGGCACGAAAGCCGATATTTACAACTTGCTTATAGCCGTCGTAATTGCGATAGTGATCGTGCTTGCGATGAATCTCGTCGGCTCGCTCCTTATTTCCGCACTGATCATCTTCCCCTCGCTGTCGGCGATGAGGGTATTCAAAAACTTCAAGGCGGTAACTATTTGTTCTGCGATAAACGCCGTTGCGTGTTCCGTCGTCGGCATACTCGTTTCGATCGTTACGGGTACGCCGGTAGGACCTATGATAGTGATGGTGGATATAGTGGTGTTTATAGGCTTTTTTATCGCCGGCATAATAATGGGAAAGGTGAAAAAATGAAAAAACTAAGGTCTGTAATTGCAAGCATACTTATATGTTTCGCCCTCGCCTCGTGCGGCGGCGGAGTGAAAGATTATTCGCTTAACGAGGACAATTTCTTCCTCGTAATGACAAATATGCAGTACTTCCCCGAACAGTATAACGGCTCGAAGATAGACTTTAACGCATTTACTTATATTTTGACCGACATAGACGGCAACGAATATCCGTTAGCCGTCAGAAAATGTTCGTCCGGGTACGGCTGTAATTGCGGAAAAGATACGATAATAGGCTTTATTTTGGAATACGACGGCGATTTTCCCGAGCCTAAAAATCAGAGTGAGGACACCGTTGAAAAGACGTGGGTACACGTTGAAGGAGAAGTAAAACAAGGTGTAAAGACGGATATAAAGATAAATTCTTATGACGATAAGGGCGAAGTGGTCGAGGGCGCATACGAAACGGTTACGTTTTTGACTTTCGTCGTCGAGGAACTTTCGCTCGTCGAAGATTACCGAAACTTTAAATATTACGTTACGAAATAAAAGGAGATAAAAATATGGCAAACAAGAGAAATATCGAGGCAAGGGCAAGGGAAGAAGAGGCGAGGCGCAAAGCGAAATTCGGCGCTGCCACCAAAAACTTCATAATTTTCCCGATAATCACAATTGCGCTTTGCGCCGTGCTTGCGCTTACGTTCTTCGCAAACTGGGCGGAAGTTTTCAACACTGCGGCAAAATCTGCCGAGCCGCCCGTATTTTCGGGCTTTAAACTCATTGCGGCGACCCTTTCGGGCAACCTTAAAAACACCGACGACCAATGGCTCGGCGTGGCTATCTACAACGCATTCGTGAGCGAACAGCTGAGCGCACTCATAGTGCTTACGTTTATCGCTCTTGGCGGTATCGTCGCAAATATTGCGCTTTCCGTCGTAACGCTTATCACCAAAAACTACAAGCTGTTAGTTCCGACCGTCGCCGTTGCGGCAGTCGTTGCGATATGCTTGTTTATCGCTTTCGGCGTTGCGGAAGGCATGGGCTATCCCACGATGGTAGGCTATAAATGTAATATGAGCGTGTGCAAATTCAGCTCGTATATAATCTATCCGGCACTCGTTGCGACGTGCGCCGCCGTGCCGCCTATCGTAGGCTTTATCAAATACCTCGACGCAAAAAAGATGGTAAAATAAAGGGCTATAAGTCGATAAACGGAGGGGTTTATGGAAGAAATAAATTTCGGATACAAGGCGGGCAAGGTAAATATTGCGCTGAGAATAGACGGGTATTACACTTGGGACAGCGCCGTAATTAAAGCCGACGGCAAATATCATATGTTCACTTCGAGGTGGAGCGAAAAGCTCGGCTTCGGTTGGAATTGGGTTTTCAACAGCGAGATAGTCCATTCGGTGGCGGATAAGCCCGAAGGTCCGTATGAGTTCAAAGAGGTCGTTTTCCCACGCCGTGGAAGGCAGTTCTTCGACGGAATGAACACGCACAACACCTGCATTAAATATTTTAACGGCAAGTTTTATCTCTATTATATGGGCACGACTTACGGCGATTATATTCCGAATACGAACGCCCCCATCGATACCTACTACGCCCTCGAAACGTGGAACAGAAAGAGGATAGGCGTTGCGGTGGCGGACGATATAAACGGAAAATTCGTAAGGCGGGATAAGCCCCTTTTAGAGCCACGTGATTGCTCGCATTGGGATTGCACGATAACGACAAATCCGTCCGTTGCGATAATGCCCGACGGCAAAACTTATATGCTCTACAAATCGAGAAAATCGATATGTTCGCCCTTGCAGATAGGCGTTGCGGTGGCGGATAAGCCCGACGGACCTTTTGAAAGGCTTACCGAAAACCCCGTTTTAGCCGACGTCGGGGGAGATATTGAAGATCCGTATATCTGGTACGATGCGGAGCGCAAAAAATTCTGCCTTATCGCCAAAGACGACGCCAAAAACGGACAGACGGGCATTACCGACGAGTGGGGCTCGGGCTTTTACGCCGAGAGCGACGACTGTATGAGTTTCAAGGTCGGAAAAATGCCGAAGGTGTATTCGAGGACGGTAGAGTGGGCGGACGGCAAAGTCGGCACGCAATGCAACCTTGAAAGACCTTACGTTCTCTTCGACGAAAACGGCAAGCCCACGCATATTTTCTGCGCAACGGGCGAGGGCAAATCGCCCTATGCGTTCGAAGGGACTTCATACGTCCTCTGCATGAAACTCGAAGAAAAATGATAAAATTAAAATCGTTCTGTAAGAAAAACGCAGTTATGATAATTGCGTTTTTCATTGCTCTTATAACTATGATATTCGTGCCGATCGATAATGAATATCTCGGCTATTTCGATTTTAAAACCCTCACTTGCCTGTTTTGCGTTTTAGCCGTCGTGTGTGCGCTCAAAAACATAAATTTCTTTTACGTACTCGCATTTAAGACGGTAAAGATATTCAAAAACGCAAAAGTGTGCGTGCTTGCGCTCGTCTACATAACCTTTATAGGCTCGATGCTGATCGCAAACGACATGGCTCTCTTGACGTTTTTGCCGCTCGGCTATCTCGTGCTTACGGTTACGGGCAAGCAAAAATACATGGCGTTCACGTTCATAATGCAGAATATCTCCGCCAACCTCGGCGGAATGTTGACGCCGTTCGGCAACCCTCAAAACCTCTACCTCTACACGAGGTTTGAAATTCCGACGGCGGAATTTTTGGGCATAATGGCTCCGCCGTTTTTACTGTCCGTCGCCCTCATCACGGCGTGCTGTCTTATCTTCGTAAAGAAAGAGCCGCTTGTCCTTTCGGGCGAAGAACACAAAATACCCGTCTATAAGTCGATTATCTACCTTATTTTGTTCGCTTTGTCCATAATAATAGTGTTTCGCATTATACCGTTTTGGATAGGGCTTATCGTGATACCCGCTGCGCTTTTGATAATGGACAGAAAGGCGCTTAAAATGGTCGACTATCCGCTGCTTTTGACGTTCGTTTTCTTCTTTATCTTTTCGGGCAATCTGTCGAGGATAGAGGCGGTCAGAAATTTCTTCTCGTATCTATTGAGCAAAAACACGCTTATAGTGAGCGTCTTGTCGTGTCAGATGATAAGCAACGTTCCGTCCGCAATTCTCCTTTCGAGGTTTACGGCGGACTACGCTCATCTCCTCGTCGGCGTAAACATAGGCGGCGTGGGAACGCTCATCGCGTCGCTCGCAAGCCTCATTACGTTCAGGGAATACGTCAAGCACAACCCCAAAAAGGCGGGGCGGTACGTCCTTGAATTTTCGGCTTTCAATTTTGCATTTCTCATCGTTTTAACGTCTTTTATGCTTGCTTTTTAATTAAAAAAATGGTAAAATAGGCTAAATAGATTTTTATTTCATAAAGGAGGTAAAGGGCTATGGCAAAACCGTTAGTAGCTATCGTCGGTAGACCGAACGTCGGCAAATCAACGTTTTTCAACAAAGTTTCGGGCAAAAAATTGTCTATCGTCGAGGATACGCCCGGCGTTACGAGGGATAGGCTTTACGCCGACGCCGAGTGGTGCGGCAAATACTTCACGCTCATAGATACGGGCGGCATCGAGCTTAAATCTGCCGACGAAATGTGGCAGCATATCAAAAAGCAAGCGGATATAGCCATCGATACCGCCGACGTGATAATATTTTTCTGCGACGCAAAGACGGGGCTTACCGCCGCCGACTATGACGTTGCGACGATGCTGAGGAAGTCTAATAAGCCCGTCGTCCTCGCCGTAAACAAGCTCGACAACTACCGTGAGGACGTGCTTTTTGACTTTTACGAGCTGGGTTTAGGTCAGCCGATAGGCATTTCTGCGGAGCAATCTAAGGGCATAGGCGACCTTTTGGACGAAGTTTGCCGCTATTTCTCCGCAACCGAAAACGAGGAAGAGGAAGAGGGGCTTAAAATAGCCATTGTCGGCAAGCCCAACGCCGGCAAATCGAGGCTCACCAACCAGCTTTTGGGCTACGACAGAACGATAGTTTCGGACATTGCCGGCACTACCCGTGACGCAATAGACACACCCATCGTCGTGGACGGGAAAAAATACGTACTCATCGACACCGCCGGCATAAGAAAGAAGAGATCCGTCGAGGAAGATCTCGAATATTACAGCGTTCTCCGCTCGTTCGGGGCGATAAGAAGGGCGGACGTCTGCCTTATCGTAATAGACACCTCTGTCGGCATTACCGAACAAGACGTCAAGATAGCCGGCTACGTCCACGAGCAGGGCAAGCCGTCCATCGTCGTAATGAACAAGTGGGACAAGATAGAAAAGGACACCCACACCATTGAGGAATTCAAGAAAAAACTCGATACCGAACTCGCTTTTATGGACTATTTCAAGTCGATTTTCATCTCGGCAAAGTTCGGGCAGAGGGTAAATAAGATACTCGGTATGTGCGAAGAGGTGTTTTTAAACGCCAACAAGCGCATTACCACCGGCACGCTCAACGATCTTTTGGGCGACGCAATAAGGGCTACCGAGCCGCCGACCAAAAACGGCAGACGGCTTAAAATATATTACGCCGTGCAAGACGGGGTTTGCCCGCCGACGTTCGTGTTCTTCGTGAACGATTCCGAGCTTATGCACTTTTCGTACAAGAGGTTTTTGGAAAACACGTTGAGGAAGGCGTTCGGCTTCGAGGGCACGCCTATAAGATTGTTCGTCAGACAGAAAAACGACGAAGAGTAAAATTTTTTGTCATATCCGCACATCGCCTCCCGTATAATATACCGTATTACGTTGTTGCCGCTCTTCAATCGGCTACGGTATCCATAGGGAGGTTTTTTATATGGAAAATTACGACGTTTATAAGGATATAGCCATGCGCACCGACGGCGATATTTACGTCGGGGCGGTCGGGCCGGTGAGAACGGGCAAATCTACTTTCGTGAGAAGGTTTGCGGAGATATTTTTAATGCCCAACATCGCCGTGAAAAACAAAAAGAAGATCGCCGTCGACGAACTTCCGCAATCGGGCGACGGAAAGACGGTTACCACGACCGAGCCGAAATTTATTCCGGCGGAAGGGGTGAAAATAACCCTCAAAGATAAAAGCTACGCCAAAATGCGGCTTATCGACTGCGTGGGCTTTATCGTCGACGGGGCGATAGGTGCGGAAGAGGACGGAGCGCCTCGGCTCGTCAAAACGCCGTGGAACGACAGCCCCGTTCCCTTTAAAGAGGCGGCGGAAACGGGCACGGAAAAGGTCATTAAAGAACATTCGACGGTCGGCGTGGTGATAACTACCGACGGCTCGTTCACGGACATAAAGAGGGAGAGTTACGAGGTTGCGGAAGAGCGGACGGTCGAGAAGTTAAGGGAGATAGGAAAGCCGTT
>CACXDQ010000148.1 GCA_902766475.1 uncultured Eubacteriales bacterium | reverse complement strand
GAGCTATCCCGAATACGACGAAAAGGCGCTCGTCAAAGACGAAGTGGAGCTTGCCGTTCAGATCAACAGCAAGGTAAAGGGCAAGATAGTAGTTTCAAAGGACGCTTCCGACGACGAGATCAAAGAAACGGCGGTAAAGAACGAATTCGTCGCCAAGGCATTGGACGGAAAGCAGATAGTTAAGGCAATAGTCGTAAAGGGAAGGCTCATAAACCTCATCGTTAAATAATATGGACGAAAAGACTGAGAAATTAAAGCGCTTTATTGCGGAGAGCGAAAACATCGTTTTCTTCGGCGGCGCCGGCGTTTCCACGGAGAGCGGCGTGCCCGATTTCAGAAGTAAAGACGGGCTGTATAACCGCCGTGACGTGAGGTTTGACGCATATAGCCCGGAGTATCTTTTAAGCCACACTTGTCTTATGAACGAGCCCGAAGTTTTCTTTGAGTTTTACCGCCAGAAGATGGACGCAAGGAAAGCGAAACCCAATGCGGCGCACTTATTTCTCGCCAAACTCGAAAAAACGGGAAAGCTTAAAGCTATCGTTACACAGAACATCGACGGGCTTCACCAAAAGGCGGGAAGTAAGAACGTCTATGAGATACACGGCACGACGCAGAGAAATTATTGCATGAGGTGCGGCAAGGCTTATCCGCCCGACTATATTTACGACAATAAAGAAAAAATTCCCCGATGCGATTGCGGTGGAATAGTGAGATGCGACGTAACGCTTTATGAAGAACAGCTCCCAACTAAAGCCGTAGATAATGCGATAAACGCAATAAAGAGAGCGGATATGCTCATTATCGGCGGAACTTCTCTGACAGTCTACCCCGCCGCATCTTACATAGGCTTTTTCAAGGGCAGACACATTGCGATAATAAACAGAGATCGCCTTTCATATCCTTTGAACGAGGAGAGAGATGTAGAGATAAATCGACCTATAGGCGAGGTTTTCTCAAATCTTGAAATTTAATAAGACGACAATAGCTGAAAGGACGGCGCACAAAGCGCCGTCCTTTCAAAATTATAAAGGGGATTAGTAAATGATCTGATTTATAGCGTCATTATATCATACAAATGTGAAAGTAATGTGTTTTATTTTCGATCATTTTAAATATTTTTTTATAAATTCGACGAAATCGTCCATATAGCGCTTGTAAAAACAGATATATGCGCAGCCTTGATTTTCGCATATAAAGACGAAGTTAATATTTCTCTTCGCCTCGTTCAAAAGCTCGCCCGTCTTGTCGCCGATAACGCACGCCGTAACCATTCCGTCTTTTACGACAGCCCTATCGACGGAAATATTTTTAATGACGTCCTCACCGCCCGAAAACGCCTTGACCACCGCTTTTAAGCTGTCTTTATCCGCCGCCGAACATATCACGTCGGTAAACTTCGACAATTCGCCCGACAGCATATAACCCCTTCCCGTTGCGGTGAGTTCCAGATACAAACAGTCTTTCATAACAGAACAACAAAACACACGTTCAGTGCAGCTCTCCTCGATGGTCGTGCCTTGCGCCCGAAAATCGAACGTATTCTTAACCCTTATGGGTATGCCCGTGCCCACGAGTGGCAAAACGCTGTCGGGGTGAAGTACGCTCGCACCGAATTCGGCAAGCTTCCGTGCGTTTTCAAAGGATATGCGAGGAATAACTTTCGACGGCGCTGATTTCGGATCGAAGTCGTAAATACCGTTGACGTCGGTAAAGTTGAGATATTCGTCGGCGATAGCGGAAGCTATTATCGCACCGCTCAGATCTCCTCCGCCCCTCTCGAAAATTTTTATCTTTCCGTCGGGAAAACTTCCGTAAAAACCGCCCGTCAGAAAATCGCCTTTTGAAAACTCTTCCCTTATAAGAAATCTCGAAAATTCGAGGTTAAGCTTTCCGCTTTTGTCAAATTTTATTATCGAAGAGGCGTCTACCCACCTTTTGCCGAGGTAGTTTGCCGCTATTAAAGAATAGGCGTATTCTCCCCTCGACAACAAAAAATCGGGCGTTCGGTCCTTCTCAAAACCACGCTCGATAATCTCTTGTAAATCAACGTTAAAATTAAGTTGTAATTTTTCGATAAGTAGGGCTATACGTTCGTAAAACGGCAAAAGCGCAAGGTAAAGCGGCTTGCCCTTCGACACGTCGTCCCAAGCGGATAACAGCGTATCGGTAACCTTTTTGCCGCCGCTTATCTTTCCGCCCGCTGATACGACTATAACCTTAATATCTTCATCATTCGCAACGGCGGCGGCAACTTTTGAAAAGCAATTTTCGTCCGCAAGGGACGAGCCGCCGAATTTTGCGACCTTTATCAATAGTTCATCACCACATATACGAACACGGCGAGAGCCGCCGCAAGAAGAGCCGATAAAAGCCCTTTCAGCACCCTTATTACAACTTTTTCGTTATTGTCGTTGTTCATAATTCACCTTATTCCTGATCGTTTGCGTGGCGCTTTCCGAGCGCCTCGTTGTTTTTGCTCTGACCTAACATATTCTGCCAATAATACTCTTTAAGCCTCTTAATTATCTTCTCGGTATCGGCGTATCTCTCCATATTTCCCTTTTCGAAAATAGTGATTATGCCCGTTTCCTCGGAAACGACGAAAGCCGTTACGTCGACCGCCTCGGTAATTCCTTTACCGGCACGGTGGCGAGTTCCGAGTTCTTTGGGCAAACTGTCGGCATTTTGCGGGAGGGGAAGGAAACAGCCCGCCGCCTCGATCTTAGAGCCGTTTATTATCATTGCGCCATCGTGAAGGGGGGTTTTGGGGAAAAATATACTTCCGATTAAAGCGGCGGAGATCTCTGCGTCAATTATTTCGCCGCTGTCTATAACGTTTTTGGGAACGTTGCCGTTCGATAATATTATTATTGCGCCTATGTCGTTTTTAGACATATTTTGCAGAGCTTTTACTATCTCGTCGATATTTTTATTTACGCCCGCCTGATCTAAAAACGCCTTGTCGAGGTGTCGGAAATCATTTGGCTTTTTCGAGCCTACGCCCCATACGTCCCTCTTTATCTCGGTAGCAAACATACACGTTATCGCAAGTACGAAGATTATGGGCACGAAGAAGTACAGCTGGCTCTGTTCGCCCTCGGTGTTTATCATAATGAAAGCGATGCCCGTCGCAAGCGTGTAAACCACGAAAGCGAATATCATCCACTTTGCGTTGTTTCTCGCCATAACGCTTATGGCATAGTAGAATATAAAGAAAAGCGTAGCTATCGTCAGCGCCATAACGGCGGGGTTGCCGTCGAACGCTCTGCCGAAAAACTTAGCGAAATCCATATCCCGACTTACCTCCTAAAATATCTTATGCAGAGAAAATAATTATGTGCAAAAATTAAAAATGCCCGATAATCAACTTATATAAGGACATTTAAAATGCTGTTCCAAACTGCGTCCTGCTGTTCAACGTCGCCGCTTTTGAACGAGCCGTCGTAAAAAGACAATTTATCGACGACGTATTTAAGCCTTTTTACGGAAAACTTAGCGGCTTGTCGCCTGCTCATTTTTACGGAATACTCCTTAACGCCGAGAAGTGCCGCCACTTCGGCGTCGCTTCCGGACGATACCGACGAATACAAAAGACGTCTGAAATGATTGTACAAAGACACGAACACCTTTTGACCGTCGCCTGCGCCGTCTATCATATCCATTACGGAAGAATACGCCTTTTCGTAATTTTTAAGGGCGATAAACTCCGTTATCTCATACATCTGATAGTCCGGCTCTTTGACGCACAAAACGTTCACGTCCTCTTCGGTTATTATGCCCTTGTCGTAAGAATATGCGATGAGCTTTTCCGTTTCGCCGTTTATCTTGGTCATATCGCTGCGGCAGAAATCTATTATCGCATTCACAGCCTCGACGGTAATCTTAATACCCGCTTTCTTCACTTCGTTTCCTATCCATGCGGAGAGAAGAGATTCGTCGCCCTTGGCGCAATCGACAAAAATCACGTTTTTCTGTTTAGCGAGATTTGCCGATGCGCCGCCGTTTGCGATTATGAAAACCGTGGTTTCGACGGGGCTTGCAAAGTAACCTTTAAGCTTTTCAAGGTCTGCGGCGTTGGGATAATATTCCCTTGCGATAACTACCCTCTTTTCACTTAAAAACGGATAGCTTACGAGCGCCGATATAAGTTTTTCGGTATTGCCTTTAAGCTCCGCACCCTCGAAAGAGGACAGATTTAAGTCCGGCTCTTTTAAGCAAGCGTTGCAGATGAGCTTTACCGAACGCTCCACGAAAAAAGCGTCGTCGCCGCTGACGAGATATATTTGCCCAACGTTTTCGGTAAGGCTCTTTTTAAGCTCTTTAAACTTCATAACAAAACCGCTCGATTATCGAACTATATTCCCACATATAAGATTTTAACATTTTTTACAATAAAAATCAAGGGTTTTTATTAAAATAACGCCGCCGCAAGCAAAAACAAAATAAAGCATATCCCCGAAGTTATGTATTTAACGGCTTTCGGGGCGTTTACGACGTCGCTCGAAATAAACAGCGACGGATAGTAAACGGCGCTCATCGCGGTGGGAAAAGCGTTTACAAACAGCGGAACGTCAGCCATATAGCCCGATACGATCAGCGTTCCGTCGATAAGCATATACGGCGCAAATAACAATATCGTAGGGCTTACGGGAAGGATAAGACAGAGAATAAAAAATATCCACAGAAGATAGAAAGTAACGGTTACTACGGGGATAAGAATGAGATTGGCGACGACGGCTGTAAGCGGAAACGCTCCGAAATAGTAGACGGATAGCGGCACGACGACCGCCTCGCTCGCAATTATTGCAGACAAGCTCTCCGAAATTTTGTCGGGAAGAAAGTTAAGCGCTCTCTTTACGGGCGGTAAAAGTATTATAAGCGCAAGGCTTATCGCAAAAGACAGGCTGAAACCGACCGAAAACAGATCGAGAGGGTTTATCATAACGACGATAAAAGCCGCCAAGGACAGAGAATTGAGTTTGTCGACTTTCCGCCCTATCATATTCGAAAATGCAAGGCAGATACATATTATCGCCGCCCTGAGTGCAGACGGCGAAAAACCGCAAACGCCCGCATAGAGAATTATTGCGGCGCAAATTATGGGCGTGTAAATCTTTCTCTTCTTGATAATTTTGCCTAAAAGTCCGCCAATAGCAACGTAAACAAGACCTATATGCATGCCGGAAACGGCAAATATATGAGCTATACCGATAGATCGGAACGTCGTTATTTCATCAAAACCCATTCTCGAAGTGTCGCCCGTAAATATCGCTATCGCAACGAAAGAGGCGTCGCCGCTACCGGCGGACAAAAACGTTTCGTCGATTTTGAACTTTATCTTCGCAAAGAGAGAATCGCTTCTCCCGACCGTCTTAATATCCTTACACTTTTCGCCCGTATAGGCAGCCCCGTACACCGTGTAAAACGAATTTTCGCCATCTGTTGCGGCAATTTCACAATTAAACTCCAAAACCTCGTACAATCTGGCGTCGAAGTCGAAATTTTTGATATACAAATCTCCGCCCGCCTTGCCGTTATAGCGGCAAGAAGTGAGGATAATCGACTTATAGCCCGACTTAACGGAAATGTCCTTCACTTCGCCGACGATGGTATAAGTACCGCTCGGAATGTTTTTATCGTTCACTTTATCGAGCTTTAAATCAAGCCTTACATAGCCGATAACGGCAAACATAGCGCATAGAAGAGCTAATACGGTCCTCCCGACTTTTTGTTGTCCTTTTCTTATAATTTCATACGCCGCTAAAACGAGAAATACGGCGACCGCAAACACGGCGATCGCCAAAGCAAGGTATTTCACGAAATAAAAGCGAACGACGACGCCTGCCATAAACGATAGCGCCAACGCCGCAAACGGTCTGAAATTTATAAGCTTTTTCATATAGTATAAGTTTTTCCCTCGGCGGCTAAGAAAACGTTATTTTCCGCACCGCAAGATTTTATTTCCGATAAATATTCTTCCTCGTTATAATTGGGGATAAGATGGGAAATAATAGCCTTACAACCTATTTTTAAGGCAATTTCACAGACGTGTTTTGCGCTTAAATGAGGCTTATTTTCCGCCCAGTCTTTATATAGAAATGCGCCGTCGGCAAGGAGTGCGTCGACGCCGAAGGCAAGTTTTTCAAGATTGACGCAAACGTTTGTATCGCCCGTATAGGCAAACGTTTTCTTTCCGTCCGTAAGCTTGAAACCGAAAGATTTTACGGGGTGTTTCATCTCGAAAACCTCTATTTCAAACTCGCCTAAAAGAAGTTTTTTGCCGTCCTCTAATTGCTCCCTGTCAAAATACGGCGAAGTTTCCGCGATATAGAGAGAGGGAGATCCGTCGTTATAAAATGCGACGACGGGCTTTTTGAAAGCTTTTCCGCTTCTCGACAGATTTTCATAGCGATAGTGATACACGCCGAGATCGGAAACGTGGTCGTAATGAGAATGAGAAAGAATTATTCCGTCTAACTCTTCGACTTTTGCGTATTTTTCAAGCGAAGATAAACTGCCCGTTCCGACGTCGAATAAAATCTTTGTGTTTTCACCCTCTAAGAGATAAGAACTCGTTCCCCCTTCGGCTTTCGGGAAAGGTCCGTATTTTCCGAGAATAGTCAGTTTCATATTTCGTTAAAATTCCTCATATAATATTTTAGAAAATGCCGATATACGTTTGCATTGAAAAGGCGTATTTGGTATAATTGATATATACTTATATAGTTAAAATATCCTGCGGTGTTCGATACGGGGTTTAATTCTTTCCACAATATCAAATAAGGGAGCCAACTTGTCCGTGACGATATGTAATGCCTGTGGTCGTTGTCTTGAGCAGACCTATATGACAGGACGCCAAATTCGTCAGGCGTAGCACCCACCTGCACATAAGCGGGTTGATTTTTTCCCACGAACGGCACATGCAGGATTTTTTTGCGCTTATTTCCCGTCTATTAAAATAACTCAATTAAATCTCTTCACGATTTAATTGAGTTATTTTTCTGGTAGCCCCATGGGGAATCGAACCCCAGTTTCTGCCGTGAGAGGGCAGTGTCTTAACCGCTTGACCATGAGGCCATATTTATTTGTTTGAAATTGTTTGAAATTTCGCTTCCCCACATGGGGAATACTCGCCTACGCTCGTGGCGTTCGCAGCTTCGCCGCTCGGCTGAGCGAACCCCGGTTTCTGCCGTGAAAGGCAACGACTAACCGCTTGACCATGAGGCCATATTTATTTGTTTGAAATTGTTTGAAATTTCGCTTCCCCACCATGGGGAATACTCGCCTACGCTCGTGGTAACAAACAATTACAACAAGCAAACGTCTTAACGCATTATATGATAACACATAAAAAATTTTTTTGCAAGGATTTTTAAACGATTTTTGATTTTACTTTAAAAAAATTTTTTTATGCCCTGTTTTTAGCGTTTTTATTTTAATTATATCGCCCCGACGGTAAAATTTACCGTCGGGGCGACAATTTACGCTTTAAATGTAAAATGTAGAGCTATATACTCATAAACTGTCAACGCCTACCGCAACGGAAGTATCAAAAAGCTTCCATGGCGATAGATCGGACGGCGGCTCTATCTTAAAGCACAACCTTTCTTTTGATACGGGATGAGTGAACGTAAGCGACGCCGCCCAAAGTGCAAGCTTGCCCTTTTGAGCGTGTATTCCGCCGTAACGCATATCGCCGTAGACGGGGTTGCCTATATTGCTCATCTGCACCCGTATCTGATGCGTTCTGCCCGTATGCAACTTGATTTCCGCAAGCGACAAGCCGTTCTTTTCTTCTACAACTTTGTATTCGAGTTCGGCAAACTTTGCACCCTCAACCGTCTGTCCGCAGACGTAAACCATATTATTTATGGGGTTTTTCTTTAAATAGTTTGTCAGCGTGGCGCTCTTCTCTCTCGGGCTTCCGACTAAAACTGCGTAATACTTTTTCTCGAAATCGCCCGTTTTCATCTGTTCGGAGAGCCTTGCCGCCGCCTTACTGCTTTTTGCGTAGACCATTACGCCGCCCGTCGGGCGATCAAGCCTATGCACCAAGCCGACATAGACGTTTCCCGTCTTGTTTTCACGCTCCCTTATATGCTCTTTAATTACGGTGAGAAGGTCGGTATCCTTACTCTCGTCCTCGCACGACGGAACGTTTTGCGGTTTTAACACCACTATTATATGATTGTCTTCATGTAAGACGATGAGATCGTCTTTCGTCATCTGTTCATTCATTTATGAAAATACCTCCCGCACCGCACGGCAAAATAATGCCCTCTTCGGTAGGAAGCCCGACTTCGTATGCGTCGACGCTCCCCTTATATTTTTTAAGCGTAAGTTTTAATATATTGCTTAGTACCGTAGGCTGTAAACCCGTCGTGTAGCTGTTTATAAGGAAGAATAACGGATCGTCCGAAAGCACTTCCGAACAGAGTTCGACGAGCGGATAAAGTTCGCTCTCTATCTTCCACATTTCACCGTTAGGACCTCTGCCGTAGCTCGGCGGATCCATTATCACGGCGTCGTATTTTCTGCCTCTTCTTATCTCTCTTAGAACGAATTTCTTACAGTCGTCCACGATAAAGCGAACGCTCCTATCTCCAAGCCCGGAAAGCCTTACGTTTTCGCCGGCACGCTCAACCATGCCCTTGCTTGCGTCGACGTGGCAGACCGACGCTCCGGCGCTTAAACACGCCACCGTCGCACCGCCCGTGTACGCAAAGAGATTGAGTACGTTTATAGGTCTGTCGGCGTTTTTTATAAGCGAGATCATTCTGTCCCAATTCACGGCTTGTTCGGGGAAAAGCCCCGTGTGCTTGAAGCCCATCGGCTTGACCTTGAATTTGAGTTCGCCGTAAGATATAACCCAATCGGAAGGCATTTTTTTGAGATATTGCCACTCTCCGCCGCCCGACTCACTTCTCAGATATTTGGCGTTAAGCGACTTATAGGCGGACATATCCGTCTGCGCTTTCCAGATGACCTGAGGATCGGGACGAAGGAGAACGACTTCGCCCCAACGCTCTAACTTATATCCGTCGCCGGTGGCTATTACGGAATAATCCTTCCACTTGTCGGCAACTCTTATCATTTTATCGGCAACCCCTTGTCATTCAGATCGGAAACGAGTGCGTCGTAATCTTTAACGTTTTCGACGGCAACGGTGATCTTTTCTTCTCCGACGACGAATTGTTCCGTCCAACCGACCGTCATAGGCACGTCGCCCTCGACTATTCTGTCGGCAAGCACCGCCGCTTTAAGGCTCTCGGCTCTATCGGTAAATACGTTTTTGGCGGGGAAATTTTCGGCGAAATAATAGATGTTTATTCTGTCCGTAACCTCAAAACCCGATTTTTTCCTTAGCGCCTGAACGTGGGAAACGACTTCTCTCTCCGCACCGTCCAAAATAAGCTCGTCTGTGAGGTGTGCGTCCAAAACGACGGTAAGCCCGTCGGAGCTTTCCGAAACGAAGCCCTCCGCCGGCTCGCTCGCTATCAACAGATCGTCGAGAGTAAATTCAACCGTTGTTCCTTCAAGCTCGACCGAATAGGTTTTGCCCGCCTTGACCGTTGCGACAACTTCCGCCGCATTGCAGTTTTCGAGGAATTTCCTTATTGCGCCGAGTTTAGCGCCGTATTTAGGACCTAACGTTTTGAGCTGAGGTTTCAAAATATATTTTACAAACCTCGAAGCGTCGGGCAAAAGCTCGAATTCCTTTATGTTCAGTTCGTCTTTGGCTATCTCGTAAAGCCCTTCCGTAAGTTTAACTTTTCTGTCCGCCGCAACGTAGAGTTTTTGGAGAGGCTGACGGTTTTTGATATTCTTTCCGTTT
>CACXDQ010000147.1 GCA_902766475.1 uncultured Eubacteriales bacterium | reverse complement strand
TTCTACGGTATTTAAAAATTGCGAGGGAATTCTTCAACGGTTTAAGGAAATACCCGTCAATAAGTCGATTAAACCGAGAGTCGGGGTAGTCGGCGAAATATACGTCAAGTTTTCGGCGCTCGGCAATAACGGGCTTGAAAGGTTTTTGCTTAGCGAGGGTGCCGAGCCTGTCGTTCCGGGGCTTTTGGACTTTTTCCTCTACACTGTCCACGCAAAAATAACAGATTATAAACTCTTTGGGCTGAACGCTACGCTCTATCCCGTATTCGTGTTTTTATATAAGTTTTTGCTCAAAAAGCAGAAGAAATATATTTCCGTCACCAAAGACGACGGAACGTTCGACAGCCCAACTCCCTTTCAAAAGGTGGTAAAGCTCGTCGACGGATATATAGATACGGGCGTAAAGATGGGCGAAGGCTGGCTGCTTACGGCTGAAATGTTGGAGCTAAAAGAGAGGGGAGTTAAAAATATCGTCTGCGCACAGCCGTTCGGTTGCCTTCCCAACCACATTTGCGGCAAGGGAATGATGAAGCCGTTAAAGGACAAAAATCCCGATATGAACATCGTCGCCGTTGACTATGACGCCGGCGCTACAAAGGTAAATCAGGAAAACAGAATAAAGCTCATGTTATCTTGTGCGAGAGATGAGCTTGAAGATCAAAAATCGTCGATAATATAGAGGAGTGTTTATGAAAATTTCCGTTCTCGGTTGCGGGCGTTGGGGCTCGTTTATAACGTGGTATCTGTCCGGTAAAGGACATTCCGTAACGGAATGGGGCAGAGAGAGCAGTGAGGCGTATAACGAGCTTTTGAAAACCGGCAAAAACGAATACGTTACGCTCTCTTCGGCTGTCGAGCTTACGAGCGATCTTTCCTATGCGGTCAGCCGTGCGGAGATAGTCGTTATATCGATAAAGTCGCAAGGGCTCAGAGAGCTTGCCCAAAAGATAAAAGCCGTTGGCGAGGGCGACAAGATATTTATTCTCTGTATGAAAGGAATCGAAGAGGACAGCGGCAAAAGGCTTACCGAAGTAATGATAGATTGCGGCTTTTCCAAGGATAAGATAGCCGTTTGGGTAGGACCGGGGCATATTCAGGAATTTACCGCCGGCAAGCCCAACTGCATGGTGATAGACGGCTATAACGAAGAACTTGTAAGGTATCTCTGCGATAATCTCAAAGGCGATCTCATAAGGTTTTATTACGGCGAGGATATTATAGGAAGCGAGATCGGTGCGGCGGCTAAAAACGTTATGGGTATCGCCGCCGGTATATTGGACGGCGGAGATTATAAATCGCTTAAAGGTCCGCTGATGGCGAGAGGGGCGAGAGAGGTTGCAAGGCTTATCAAGGCGATGGGCGGCAATGAGCTTTCGGCTTACGGGCTTTGTCATCTCGGCGATTATGAAACAACGCTCTTTTCACCCCATTCCAACAACAGAGCTTTCGGTGAGGACTTGTTTTTGGGTAAGAAATTCACCAAGCTCGCCGAAGGCGTTTCCACGGCAAAAGCAATGGTCTTGCTCGGAAAGAGGTATAACGTCGAACTTCCCATAACGACGGCGGTATATAATATTATTTATCTCGGCAACGATCCTCTTGCCGAACTTCTGAAACTCTTTTCGAGGGAAACCAAGCCCGAATTTGTTTGAGCATAGCGTGCCGCATCGCAATATGATATAAGTATAACTTATACGAGGTATAAGTAAAAATGATAGCTTTTATGCTTGATTTTTATTGACTAAAATATGCAATTTATGTATAATAAAGAAAATGCGCATCAAAAACGCATTAAAACAATATTTTGACACAGCAAGCGCCGAGCGGTTTTCCGCTCGGCGCTTGCTGCACTTTCAAAGCCTGAAAATGGAGAAATAATAAAAAAAATAAAATTTATTTAAAAAAGGCTTAAAATAGCTTTACAATTTTTTAAAATTATATTATAATACATAGGCAAATTGAAATTAGCATATCTGGGTGTAGCGCAGTTTGGTAGCGCGCTTGAATGGGGTTCAAGAGGCCGGAAGTTCAAATCTTCTCACTCAGACCAAGCAAAAGACGAGGTTTTATCTCGTCTTTTTGCTTGGTCTGAGGTGAGAAGTTTTCCTTTCGGCAGGGCAAAACCTGTTTTAAATCAAAAGTTGATTATTGTTTTGCCCTGCCGGAAGTGACGTAATTGACGGCTAAGCCGTAGCAATTACTATTCCGTCGCACGGAGCATTGGTCTTAACGGCACGGCAAAACCCGTCTTGCCCCGTGCTCCTTACAAATCTTCTCGAAACGAAACGTTCACCTCGTCTTTTTGCTTGGTCTAAGGTGAGAAGTTTTCCTTTCGGCAGGGCAAAACCTATTTTTAATCAAAAGTTGATTATTGTTTTGCCCCGCCGGAAGTGACGTAATTGACGGCTAAGCCG
>CACXDQ010000146.1 GCA_902766475.1 uncultured Eubacteriales bacterium | reverse complement strand
GATAAAAAGCTTTAAATGGGGTTTGTAATATTTTGCGAATCTCTTAATCATAGGTATATAAAATATCGTCGCTGATCGTCTTATAGAACAGTTTTTTGACTTTGTTTGCGTTTTTTGAAATTGCGGTTATCCACATGAGTTTGGTAACGACCGCTTCCGTCGTCATGTCGTAAGACTCCAAAAAGCCGTATTTCTCTTTAAGGCTCTTTCCGACCTTATAAACCGTCATATCGCTGCCTTCGTTTACGACTTGAGTACACATAACGAGTATCTTGCCTTTTTTTCTCCATTTGTCGATGACGTCGTAAAAGGCGTAGCCATCGCCGTCGGGTATTCCGCCCGTGCCGAAGCTTTCCAGAACTACTGCGTCGTACATATCGAAATATCTGTCGAGAATTTCCGCACTCGCCCCCGGAATGAGTTTATAAAGCCCCACCTTTTCGTTTATCTCGTCGTAAAAAATCGGTTTACCCCTGTATTTTCTCAAAGAATACTGCATTACTTTGCCGTCCTGAATGATGGCGAGGAAGGGGTAATTTATACTCGAAAATGCGTTGAAGCTCTTGGTGCGCATCTTTCTCGCCCTCGTGCCGTCGATGACCTTGCCGTCGAAAACTATCTGCACGCCCGAAGCCTGTTTGCTCGCCGCATACAAAAAGCTATCGTATAGGTTGGTCTTTGCGTCGGTTATCTCCAAATCTATGGGCTTTTGCGCACCCGTTATAACTATCGGCTTAGGGCTTTTCTGAATCAGATAGGAAAGCATAGCCGCCGTATAAGCCATCGTATCGGTACCGTGCAAAATTACGAAGCCGTCGAAATTATAATAATTTTCCTCGACGGTCTTTGCCATTTTGAGCCAGTCGCTCGGGCGAATATTGGTGCTGTCGATATTCATCGCCTGAACGGCGGTAACCTCGCAAAAATCTTTTATCGTCGGAACGAAGGATAGAATTTCCTCGCTCGTCATAACGGGCGTAAGCCCCATTTCTCCACGTCTGCAAGCAATCGTGCCGCCCGTCGCTATCATTAAAATTTTCTTCAAATTGCCATTCATGTATAAATTGTAACACATCGGCGAAAAAATGTCTATTTTTTGAGGGCGATTGCGAGGCGGCGCACCTTATTTTTTTGTTTTTTTGTTTTTTTGAGTTTTGCGGCTCTTAAAGTGCGGTTATCGATTGACAAATTTGCTTAACTATAATATAATTGACAATAGAAGATTCAAGGAGAGAAACATGAAAAAAGTTGTGCTTTTAGGCGACTCGATACGCCTTTTCGGTTACGGGACGAAAGTGCCCGAATTGCTCGGCGAGGGCTATACGGTATTTCAGCCCGAAGATAATTGCAGATTTACCAAATACACTTTGAGAATGTTGTTCGACCTCAAAAACGAAATAGAGGGTGCGGACGTAATTCACTGGAATAACGGGCTGTGGGACTGTACGGAACTTTTCGACGACGGCGTTTTTACTCCCGAAGAGGAATACGTCGAAAATTGCCTTAGGATAGCAAGGCTTTTGAAGAAGATAACGCCCAACGTAATATTTGCGACCACCACCCCGTCGAGGGACGATTACGAATACACTCATAACGACAAGATAGACCGCTTTAACGAACTTATAGTGCCGATTCTTAAAAAAGAGGGGATAAAGATAAACGACCTTAACGGCGCCATAAGGAAAGACAAGATGAAATATATCTGCGACGACAAACTTCACCTCTCACCCGACGGAATAGCCCTCTGTGCCGACCTCGTAGTAAAGGCGATAAAGCAATTCGATTAAACTAAAAAAGGACATAAGAAATGGGGCGGAGCCGCTTTTAGCGGCTCCGCCCCACTTTTATTTTCTTTTATCAAACTTGACCGAATATAAATTGAACGGCGCAGAACGCTGCGTAAATTACGAGCAAAACTATGCCCTGCCACCTCGAAAGTTTGCCCTTTATAAGCGGCGGAAGGGTGAGAAGAGCCATTACGCCGAACATAACGGGTATGTCGATTATAAACGTGCGGTTAAGCCCGAAAAATTCCTGCATCGGAACGTCGAACGGACTTAACGTAACAGCCATTCCGCTGACTAAAACTATATTGAAGAGATTTGCGCCGATAAGGTTGCCGAGCGATAGAGAGCTGTGCCCCTTTATAAGCGAGGTTATCGCCGTTATAAGCTCGGGAAGAGAAGTGCCGAGAGCTATGACCGTAAGCCCTATAACTGCGTCGGACACGCCCGCCATCTGTGCGAGAGCCTTGCCGTTGTCGACCAAAAGATTTGCACCCAT
>CACXDQ010000145.1 GCA_902766475.1 uncultured Eubacteriales bacterium | reverse complement strand
AAGCACAACGAAGTCGCTCCTTCGCAGCACGAGCTTGCGTGCGTGTATTCGGCAACCAATTTGGCGGTAGATCACAATCAGCTCACTATGTCGGTGATGAAGTCTGTCGCAAACCGCCACGGAATGGTCTGTCTTTTGCACGAAAAGCCGTTTGCCGGCGTGAACGGCAGCGGCAAGCACAATAACTGGTCGCTCTCTACCGACACGGGCGTAAATCTTTTAGAGCCGGGCGACACCCCCGCCGAAAACGCACAGTTCTTGCTCTTTTTGACGGCTGTCATCGCCGCCGTGGACGAATATCAGGATCTTTTGAGGATATCCGCCGCATCCGCCGGCAACGACAACAGACTCGGCGCAAACGAAGCTCCGCCGGCTGTCGTTTCCATGTTTATAGGCGAAGAGCTTGAAGGGGTGCTGTCATCTTTGGAGAGCGGCTCCGTCTACAAGGGCAAAAAGGCGAAAGAACTCGAAATAGGCGCAAGCATTTTGCCCCACCTTCCCAAGGACAAGACGGACAGAAACAGAACTTCGCCGTTCGCTTTTACGGGCAATAAATTTGAGTTCAGAATGGTCGGCTCGAATATGTCCGTCGCCGGCGCAAATATCATATTGAACACGATAGTTGCCGACGAGCTTAAAAAGTTCGCTGACAAGCTCGATGGCGCAAAGGACTTCAATTCTTCGCTCATAGAGCTTATCAAAAACACCTATTCGGCGCATAAACGCATAGTTTTCAACGGCAACAACTATTCCGCAGAATGGATAGAAGAGGCGAAAAAGAGGGGACTTTTAAATCTTCCGACCACCGTCGACGCACTTCCGTATTATATTAAGGAAAAGAACGTCGCACTCTTTGAGAGACACAAGGTATTTACCGCCGCAGAGCTTTTCAGCCGCTATGAAATCATGTTGGAAGGCTATACGAAAACGGTCGATATCGAGGCTAAGACGATGGCGCACATGGCGAGAAGGGAAATTATCCCCGCCGTCATATCTTTCCTCAAAGAAGTGGAGAGCGAGCTTGCGGTCAAGAGGTCGTTAAACCTCAATCTTCCGTGTTCGCTCGAAACAGACCTCGTAGTAAAGATATCCGCTCTTGCCGATTCCGTCTACACCGTTACCGACAAGCTCGAATACGACCTTTTAAGAGCCGAAACCATAAGCGGCAGTTACGATTTGGCGGTATTCCATAAAGACGTGATAATAGCCGATATGAAGGCGCTTCGCTCCGCCGTCGACGAGCTTGAAAGGTTAGTGGGAAAAGAATATTGGCCCTTCCCCGTCTACACGGACATTTTAAACAGCGTTAAATACTGATTTTTAAAACCGCTCCGCTTGTAGGGGCGGTTTTGTATTTGTCGAAGAGGGGCGGCGAAAGCGGAAAAATCCGCTTTCGCCGCCTTTTTGTCCATCGAAATTGAAAAAATCAAAAAATGTTAAATATTTGATAAAAAATTATCATTGTTTTTAACATAAAGATACATTATAATAATAATGGTATAAAAGGTTATACTTATATTATTCTGTTATTAAGGAGAATACCATGTCGGTTATAGCGGTTATCGGTTGCGGAAGAATTGCGAACAACGCACATTTCCCCGCTTTGGCACAAATTGAAGGTTTAAGGATAAAATACGCTTGCGATCTCATCGAGAGCAAGGCGCAAGAACAAAAGGATAAATATCCCGAACTCATCGAAAACGTAATTACAGATTATAAGGTGGCTTTGAGCGACCCCGAAGTCGAGGCGGTTTGGGTGCTTACCCCCAACTACGAGCATTACACCATTTCCATGGCGGCGTTGAAGGCGGGCAAACACGTCTTTTGCGAAAAGCCCATTACGATAAATTACGAAAAGTCTTTGGAGATGGCGAAAGAGGCTGAAAAGCAAGGTAAAATGCTCAATATCGGCGTTTGCAACAGGCATCATAAGTCCGTCGAAATGATAAAACAATGGTTTGAAGAGGGTAAATTCGGAAATATTTACCACGTCTATTGCTCGTTTAGAAGCAATAGAAGTATCCCCGGGCTCGGCGGCGCATTCACGACGAAAGCTCAGTCGGGCGGCGGCGTGCTTATCGATTGGGGCGTTCACTTCCTCGACCTCATTTTATATGTCTTGGGCGTTCCGAGCTTAAAGACGGTAACGTGCAACACCTATAACGAAATGGCTAAGGATATGAAATCTTATAAATACGAGTACATGTGGGCAGAGGACACCGCCGACATGGAGAACGGCACCAACGACGTTGACGACTTCGTTACGGGCTTTATCAGAACTTCGGGTGCAAGCATTTCCTTTAACGGCGCTTGGGCGCAGAATATCCCCGATAACGAAATGTTTATTGATTTCCTCGGCGATAAGGGCGGCGCAAGGCTCTCTTACGGCGGTAAATTCAAATTCTTCGACGGACAAACTCTTCAAACTATCGAGCCGGAATACGACATCCCCGGTATGTATTTAAAAGAGGACGCCGCTTTCCTCGATTCCGTCAAGACGGGCGTAAAGGACAAGAACTATATCGACGGCGTTCTGGAAACGGCAAAGCTTCTCGACGCTCTTTACGAATCGGCTGAAAAACAGAAGGAGCTTACATTTTGATATGAAAAAGATAGGTTTTGTTGATTATTATATAAGCGAATGGCACGCAAACAACTATCCCGAATGGATAAACGAGGCAAATAAAGCTATGGGAGAGGACTTCGTTATTGCCTACGCATGGGCGGAAAAGGACGTTTCCCCCGTCGACGGCAGAACGACCGACGAATGGTGCAAGGCTTTCGGCGTTGAAAAGTGCGCTACGATAGAGGAGCTTTGCGAGAAATCGGATTATATCCTCGTCCTCGCCCCGTCCGACCCCGACACTCATTTAAGGCTTGCCGAAAAGGTCTTGAAATACGGCAAAAACACCTATATCGACAAGACTTTCGCACCCGATTACGCCACGGCGAAGAAGATATTCGACCTCGGCGAAAAGTACGGAACGAAATTCTTTTCGACGTCTGCGCTCCGCTATGCCGACGAGCTTAAAGCTCACGACGGCGCAAAGTGGGTATCCGTTTACGGCGGCGGCGGAAATATGGAAGAATATATCATTCACCAAACCGAAATGGTCGTTAAGATCATGGGTACGGGTGCAAAGAGGGTGAGGGTTGACGACAAGTTCAATACCGACCGCATAAGGGTAGAATACGGCGACGGAAGATTTGCCGAAATGTTCTTTGCGCAAGGACTCGGCTTTTCCGTTACGAGCGGCAAGGAGAGCGGCGAGTGCGTTCATACCGACGTCGTTTCACCGTATTTCAATAACTTGATAGCCGACATTTTGAAGTTTTACGTCACGGGCGAGCAGCCTTTCGACGGAAATCAAACTCTCGAAGTAATGAAGATAAGAGAGGCGGTTATAAAGGCGAAACTCAGCGGAGAATGGGCTGAAATTTAATGCGGAATAAGGAATGTGTAATTCTTGATTTGTAAAAAGACGGATAGAGAAAGGCTCTCTATCCGTCTTTTGTCATAATCGACTTTTAAGAATAATAGTTCGATGTTACCGTTATATCTTGATATTTTTAATAAAAAGTGATATAATGCGGAAGTTTTATGTCACTTATGGCGATTTGTCAAATTTGCCACCGGCGGTGGCAAATTTGACATGGACGCATAATTGTATTTTAACGGATAAAGTCAAGGAGCTTAACGCATTTGGTATGCGGAAAAATGCTTGGAAAATGGTT
>CACXDQ010000144.1 GCA_902766475.1 uncultured Eubacteriales bacterium | reverse complement strand
CCTATTCCATAACGCAAGAAAACGGCTTGAAGATAGAGTATGAAGCGCACTCTTTGGGAGATACGGTCGTAAACTTTACAAATCATTCTTACTTCAATCTCGACGGCGAGGGAAAGGGCGATATTTTACACAATAAAGTATATGTAAACGCCGATAAAATAACGCCCGTCGACGAAAAACTCATTCCTCACGGCGAGTTTAAAGAGGTAAAGGGCACGGCGTTCGATTTCAACGAGCTTAAAGAGTTCGGAAAGGATATAGGCGCAGACGACGAACAGCTTAAAATTTGCGGCGGCTACGATATAAATTACGTCCTTAGCGGCGAGGGTTTCAGAAAAGTCGCTTGTGCAGTGAGTGAAAAGACGGGTATCAAGATGGAAGTTTTGACAACCCTCCCAGGTATGCAGCTATATTCGGGCAACTTCCTTACTGAGCGTGAAGGCAAGTCGGGCAAGATCGGGAGGAGATACGGCTTTTGTATGGAAACGCAAAATTTCCCAAACGCCGTAAATTGTCCGAATTACCCGTCGCCCGTTCTCAAAAAAGGCGAGAAGTATTATTCGGCAACTGAATACAGATTTACGAAATAAAGCAAATCGACGGAATTTCCGTCGATTTTAATTTACAATAAAGGCGCCGTATGATATAATGTATTTATGGTAAGCGAAGAATTTTCAAAGCGGATAAGCGAACTTTTACACAGGAGCTTATCGAGAAATATATATACTTACACACCATTTTTAAACCCGACCGCCCAAGCCGAAGTTTCGGCTTTTGCGGGGGAAAACGTCGTGTTTTTCGGCGGCGCGGACTTTGCCGAGAGAAAGATCGCACGCTTCGGAAAAGAAGAGGACGTCGGCTATACGGAAGAGCCGCCCATAGTTATTTTAAAGCTTACGCCGAAGGGTGCAAAATTTACGAGAGAGCTTACGCACAGAGATTATCTCGGCGCAATTTTAAACCTCGGCATAGAGAGGGATAAGATAGGCGATATATTCGTAAACGGCGAAAACGCCTATCTCGTCGCCGACGAAAAGATCGGAGATTTTCTGATCGAAAATCTCGGCAGGGCGGGTAGAAACACGCTTTTTGTAAGCGTTTGCGACGAAGTGCCCGAAGAGTTTCGACCTAAGGTGGAGAGAAAGAGCGTAAGCGTTCAGTCAAACAGGGTAGACGCAATAATTTCGAGGGTGTTCAACTTGTCGAGAGAGGACGGAAGCTCGGCGGTAAAGGACGGGGCGGCGCTCGTAAACGGCAAAGAGGTAAACCCGTCTTATCCTTTGAAAGAGGGCGATGCGGTGTCCGTCAAGGGCTACGGAAAGTTTATTTTTTCGGGCGAGGGCGGAACTTCCAAAAAGGGCAAGACGTATATAGAGATAGAATTATTTATATAGGAAAGATAGATGGAAGAAATTTTGAAGGTAGAGGGCTTGAAAAAGACTTTCAAGCTTTCGAGAAAACAGCAAAAGACCGAAAAGCTTGCGGACAGGACGAAAGTCGCCGTAAACGGAATAAGCTTTTCGGCGTACAAGGGCGAAATATTCGGGCTTTTAGGACCTAACGGCGCCGGCAAGACGACAACTCTTAGGATAATTTCCACGCTGATAAAACCCGACGACGGCGACGCTTTTATCGACGGCGTAAGCGTTGTGAAAAACCCCGACAAAGCGAGGGCAAAACTCGGCTTTTTAACGAGCGAATTAAAGCTTGAAGATTTTTTCACGCCCGATTATCTCTACGATTATTTCAGCTCGCTCCACGGCGTGGAAAAGAGCGTTGCGGCTGAGAGAAAGGCAAAGCTTTTTGATAGATTCGGCATAACAGAGTTCGCACACGTCAAGATAGGCGACCTCTCTACGGGCATGAAACAGAAGATCTCGCTCGTCATATCCATCGTTCACGATCCAGACTTCATAATTTTCGACGAGCCGACCAACGGACTTGACGTAATAACGGCAAAGACGGTAACAGATTTTCTTATCGAGCTTAAAAATCTCGGAAAAACGATAATAATCTCCACGCATATATTCTCGCTCGTCGAAAAGATATGCGACAGAGTGGGCGTTATCATAAACGGAAAAATGGTATTGATCGGCAAACTTAAAGAGCTTACCGAGCTAAAACCCTTAGAGGACGTATTCTTCGATCTGTATTTAAAGGAGAGCGGTGAAAATGTCTGATATAATTACTATAATGAAAAAGGAGTTAAAGAGGTTTTTCAGCGATAAAAGGATACTTTTAAGCCTCATTCTCCCCGGAGTTCTGATTTATGTGATGTATTCCTTTATGGGCAGCATTTTCGAGAACGTATTTTCGGGCAATAAAGACTATACGTATATTATTGCCGAGGAAAATAAGCCCGACAGCTTCGACGATGTTTTAAAGCGGACGGGCATAAAATACGAGATCAAAAAAGCGGAAAACGAAGAGAAGGCAAAGGCTGATATAAAGGACGGAAACGTCGATATTTATATTAAATTCGACGAGAATTTCGATGAAAAGACGAGCGAAAACGCCGTGCCGTCAGTCGAAGTGTATTATGATTCCGCAAACGTAAACTCACAGACGGCATACACGCTTATATATTCGGCGCTTTTGGAAAGGTCGGTCAAGGTAACGCCCGTCTACCTCGTAAATGCCGGCGAAGAGAGTTACGATCTCGCAACCAAACAAGAGCTTTCGGCGATGATGATAACCATGATGTTGCCGTTTATATTAATGATATTCCTCTTCACGGGCTGTATGGCGGTTTCGACGGAATCGATCGCCGGCGAAAAGGAGCGGGGGACGATAGCCACGCTTTTGGTAACGCCCGTAAAGAGAAGCCACATAGCGATAGGCAAGATACTTGCGCTTTCTATAACTTCGCTCGTTTCGGCGGTTATATCGTTTATCGGATTGATTTTTTCTCTGCCGAAGCTTATGGGCGGAGAGGCTACGGGCATTTCGCTTTCGGCATACGGTTTTTCAACTTATATCGGCACTTTGGGCGTTATAATCGTTACCGTACTTCTCTTTACCGTGATACTTTCGATCGTTTCCGCACTGTCGAAAAGCATAAAGGAAGCCTCGCAATTTGCGATGCCCGTAATGATAGTCGTCATGGCGGTGTCGGTGCTTTCGATGGTGAATCAAGGCGCTGCAAATACCAACTGGTGGGCGTATCTGATACCGGTCTACAATTCGGCGCAATGTATTTCCGGGCTGTTCTCTCTCAGCTTTAATTCTCTGTTCTTCGTCATAACGGTAATTTCCAATATCGTCTTTGTAGGCTTAGGCGTGTTTGCGCTCGCAAAGATATTCAACAGTGAAAAGATAATGTTCAATAAATAAGCATACCGCCGTCGGAAAATTCCGACGGCGGTATTTTTACGCAAAAAAAAGCGGAGCGGCAAATTTTGCCGCTCCGCCTCTATAAAAGGAAGGAAATCATGTAAGAAAATACTTTACTGTATTTCTATCATGTGAGAAGTGGGCGCCTTGGGCTGTTCTTTGGGTATTTCGATATTCAAAATGCCGTTTTCATAGCGTGCCTTAACGTCCTCTTCTTTAACGTCTCCGACGTAATAGCTTCTCGAAACCGAACAGTTCCTTTCACGGCGGATATAATTGTCCTTGTTGTCAGAACATTCTTTCTTTTCAGCCGAAACGGTAAGATAGCCGTTTTCAAGCGAAAGTTTAACGTCTTTTTTGTCAAAGCCGGGGATCTCGATGTCCATAAGATATGCGTGATCGTTTTCCCTTATATCCGTTTTCATCGTGTTGAATTTCTCCTCATAGAACATGGGCTTGAAAAAGTTGTCGAACACGTCGTCCAAAGTGTCTAAATTGTTGTTTCTCGAATTGTTTCTGATAAGATAGTTTTTCATAATTTTATATCTCCTTATATTTTTTTCATTTTTTTGTTAATGGTTAGCACTCTCAATATTTAACTGTTAGCACTCTCGCTCATTAACTGCCAATATTATAACACCCTTTTTTAGCTTTGTCAATACTTTTATATGTAAATTTTGTGAAAATTTTTAAATAATTTTGTTAACAAATTTATTTTGCAAAAGAAAACGTTTGACAGAGGGGCTTATTAACCATATAATTTAGTTATTGACTTAAAAAAATATTTTATTCGGTCGGCTATGAAATTATCAGATAAAAAGGCATTGTTTTTCGATTATGACGGAACGCTTTATTTCGGCGAAAACGGATACGGAGAGCGTACCCTTGCGGCGCTTAAAAAAGCGAGGGAGAACGGACATCTTCTCTTTTACAATTCGGGGAGATCGCTCGGACATTCCGACATAGAAAAGATAAAGGATATCGGCTTTGAAGCCTATCTTCTCGGCGGTTGCCATATATATAAAGACGGGAAGGACGTGTTTCGACGTGATATGAGTTACGGCGAGGTGAAAACCGCCGCTTTCGTTTCCGAAAAATATAATTTAAACACGATTTTCGAGGGCGTTCACAATTGTTATTACAATAAGAAAAACCCGTTTTTAAACTGGGATAACAATTTTATCGCATACGACAGCTTGCTTAAAATCTTAGATAATTTTGAAGAAAACCCGTGTTCCAAGCTTACGATAATCAAGGAGAAAAGCGGTGAAAAGTTCCTTCCGATGAATGATAAAGCGCTATCGGAGCTTAAAAGGACGTTCACGGTTATTGATTTTCCTTATTATACGGAATGTATTATAAAGGGTTGCGGAAAAGATTTTCTTATCGAAAAGATAATGGAAATATACTCGTTGAAGAGGGAAAATACCTATTCTTTCGGGGACAGCATGAATGATCTTCCGATGATAGAGGCGACGGGGCACGGCGCAGTTATCGCCCATTCGCCCGACGGCTTGAAGCAAAAAGCCGAGTACGTTACAAAAGAGGAAGAAAACGGCGTTGCCGAAGCTATGGAATACTTTAACCTGATATAAATATTGAGTGCGCCCCGAAAGTCTGACAAACTTTCGGGGCGCAAATTTTTTTTATTTTTTAATGCACAAAATAAGTTTTACAGCAATACAATAATATTGTTATGAAATTTGCGAAAATGCAGGCGGCGGGAAACGATTACGTCTACGTCGATTACGGAGAGGTAAAGGGCGGAGATTTTTCCAAACTTTCAAAGATGTTGTCGGAAAGGTCTTTCGGGATAGGCGGCGACGGACTTATAGTTGTCGAAAAGTCGGGCTATAAGTCGATAAACATGCGAATTTTCAATTCCGACGGGAGCGAGGGGAGAACGTGCGGTAACGGGATAAGATGTTCGGCGTTTTTCGCCAAAAAGCACCTCGGTATATCGGAGAACGAAATTTTTGTCGAAACGCTGTCGGGGGTGTCAAAGACGGAAATATCTCGATATACGGACAAATGCGCATTTGTTCAAGCCGACATGGGCGTCCCTAAACTTACGGGCGGAGAAAGAGAGCTTTGCGAAAAGCTCAAAGAAAGGGGTGTTTCCGTAAGCCCTAACGATCTGTTTTTGGTGAACGTCGGAAATTTACACGCCGTGTTTTTTGTCGATGAGAAGCTTGAAAAACTTGCCGAAGAAATAGGTAAAACGAGATTGTTTGAGGACGGGATAAACGTTGAGAGATGCGTTGTTTGCGGCGAAAAGGTTAGAGCCGAAGTTTTCGAGAGGGGGAGCGGCAGAACTCTCGCTTGCGGAAGCGGAGCGGTTGCCGTCGGCTATGCGACGTATCTGAAAAGCGGACAAAGAGAAATAGAAGTGATAATGGACGGCGGAACGCTCGGAACGGCATTTTCGGGCGGAAGAGCGTCGCTGTCGGGAATGGTGAACGAGGTGTTTACGGGCGAATATGAAAT
>CACXDQ010000143.1 GCA_902766475.1 uncultured Eubacteriales bacterium | reverse complement strand
CTATACGATAATCGACTTATAGCCCGACTTTTATTTTTCTTTCGCCCTATACACCTCTACGCACAAGTTCTTCTCGCCGCACTTGGGACAAGTAAGACGGCGCATCTTCGGCGTGTGATACGCAAAAAACGCCTGCTTGAACGAGGGCTTGAAAACCTCGTGACACTCGGGGCAGATATAACCGACGTGGTCGAAATAGTATTTTGAAATGAATATTCCGTAAACGATCGCCACCGCCGCCCAGACGGCGAACAGCCACCAAAGCCCGAAGATCGCCCAAAGGCAGATAGAAGTTATCTGCAGAGCCGAAACGGCTAAGCCCGTAAGGAGCATAGTAAGCCGCATCTTTTTCAATTTGCCTTTTTCTTCCATAATGTTCGCTATATCACCGATAGATTTTACCGATAGATCCCTGACGTACTTTTTCTCACGATTTATGCCGTCGATGAGCTTCATTTTCTTTTCAAGCTCCGCCATTTGCGCCTCTATCTCGCACTTCTGCTCGTCGAGAAAAAGCGAAATTATACTTTCGGGCTTTTCGTTAGAGAGAATTGCCGCAATGCCCTTTATCGGAAGCCCTGCGCTCTTCAAAAAGCAAATGACTTTCAATTTTTGTAAGTCGTTTTCCGAAAACATTCTTCTGCCGCCCTCGCTCATTGCGCTCGGTTTCAAAATGCCTCGGTCGTCGTAATATTGCACGGTCCTCACCGACACGTCGCAAAGTTTTGCCAGCTCTCCGGTAGTGTAATATGACATAGCCTCACCTCCTTGTAAGCCCATTATAGAACGTTACGTTGCGTAACGAGCAAGCGTTTTTAATATAATTTTAAAACTTTTTTATTTTTTTTAAACTAAAAGCCCGAAATTCGGGCTTTTTAATATAAATTTATTCTCCGAGATACGCCGAGCGCACTCTCTCGTCTTTAAGGAGCTGTTCGCCTGTGCCCGAAACGGTGATGTTGCCCGTTTCCAGAACGTATGCCCTATCCGCAACGGAAAGCGCCTTTTTGGCGTTCTGTTCGACGATAAACACCGTCTTGCCCGACTTGTTTATACTCTTTATCACGTCGAAAACGACGTTGACGTAAAGTGGAGAAAGCCCCATGCTCGGCTCGTCCAAAAGTACGAGGTCGGGGTGAGCCATGAGCGCACGGCTCATTGCGAGCATCTGCTGTTCGCCGCCCGAAAGCGTGCCGGCGACCTGATTTTTCCTCTCTTTTAAAACGGGGAAAACGTCGTAGACGTATTCGAGCGTTTCGGCGATCTCCTTTTTGTCCTTTCTCGTATATGCGCCGAGAAAGAGATTTTCCGAAACGGTAAGCTCTCTGAAAATGCGTCTGCCCTCCGGCACCTGGCTTATTCCCGCCGCCGTTATCTTGTGCGGCGCAAGCGAGGTTATGTCCTTGCCCTTGTAGACGACTTTGCCGCCACGCTTGGGGATAATTCCGCTCAGCGCATGCATGATAGTGGTTTTACCGGCGCCGTTTGCGCCGATAAGGGCTACTATTTCACCCTCGTTCACCTCGAACGAAACGCCCTTCACCGCCTTTATCAGCCCGTATGAAACTTCGAGATCTTCAACTTTTAAAAGCACCGTTTTAACCTCCGAGATAAGCCTTTATTACTTCGGGATCGGAAAGCACTTCGTCGACTTTGCCCGAGGATAGCGTTCCGCCGAAATTGAGAACGGTAAGCTCGTCGCAAATGCCCGAAACGAGCTTCATATCGTGTTCTATCAAAAGCACGGTCATATCGAATTTTTCCCTCACGAACCTTATCATGTCCATGAGTTCGCCCGTTTCTTTGGGGTTCATGCCCGCCGCCGGCTCGTCTAAAAGCAACAAGACGGGCGAAGTTGCGAGCGCACGGGCTATTTCGAGCTTTCTCTGCTTGCCGTAAGGCAGATTGCAAGCGAGCGAATTTCTGTCCTCATACAGTCCGAACACATCGAGAAGGCTCTTCGCCCTCTCTTTCATCTCCCTCTCTTTGCGGTAATAGTCGGGAGTGCGGAAAATAGCGCTTAGAAACCCGTAAGAATATTCTTTCAAGCCGCCCAAACTCACGAGTACGTTCTTTATAACCGTCATATTGTTGAACAGACGGATATTCTGGAACGTCCTCGAAATGCCCTCACGGCAAATCTTCATCTGCGACATTCCGTTGAGCTTTTTGCCGTTTAAATAAAATTCGCCGTAAGTGGGCTTATACACGCCCGTAAGCATATTGAAAACGGTGGTTTT
>CACXDQ010000142.1 GCA_902766475.1 uncultured Eubacteriales bacterium | reverse complement strand
TGTAAAAGAATAAACGGATCTCCGATATTTGTTATGGCTGTCTTTATCATACGCTTTCTCCCAGCCGTCAAAACGATATTTTTAACTTTACGTTATCGTTAACGTAATAATTATAACACATTATAAATGTGTTGTCAATAGTTTTTTGAAATTTTATTTTAACTCGCCGCTTTTCTCCCTCTCTTTCGCTTTGGCGAGGTAATATGATTGAAGGTTATTGAAACCGGAATCTAATATCACGCTCGAAAGCTTTTTCTTGGGCGGCATGCTCATCTGCTTTTCGATATAGTCGAGCCGAAGGGAATTGACGTAGTCGGGAAAGCCCCTCTTCATGAACTTGTGAAACGTCCTCGACAAGTGTTCCTTAGAGTAGCCCGTTTTAACGGAAAGTGCGGCTATAGACGCATTATCTCGATAATTTGCCTGTGCGTAGTAAAGCATTTTTCTTATTAGAGCGTCGTCCTTTTCACCCTCGTTTTCAAGCGTTATCTCCCTTTCTATAAACGCAAACAAAAGGTCTGTCGCCGCCCTTAAAACGTTCTCGTCGTCGCAGCCGATTATAAGCCGTTCGGTTATTTCAAACACCTTGTCCGCAAGCCCCTCGCTCTCTATGACGGGGCAGGCTATCCGTCTGCTGCCTTTGAACGCTTTAAAGCCGCCGACGTATCTCGACGGAATGGTCAACATGCAGTTGCCGCCTACGCTCTTGTCGTCGTAAGAGTGTACGTCATAGCTGTCGGCTATAAACACGCTGTTTTTATTCAATATATATTCTATTCCGTTGAGCGTTACGGTACAACCCTCTTTTCTCGTTGCGAAAATCTCCACGGTTTCGTGGAAGTGGGCGGGGAATGTCATGTCTTTGTCAACGCTGGCGACGAGGCGGTCTATCTCGTCCCTATTCTGTTCATAGTAAGCTCTCATAATTATATTATAGTCAATAAAATTGAATAAATCAAGGCTTTTTATTGTTTTTTTATCAAAATTTTTGTTTTACAATATAATTACAACAAACCTTACGGGGGTATATATGAAATACGATATCAACAAACTCACTTTAGATGAAAAGCTCGAACTTCTGACGGGCGACGGGGCTTGGAAAACGAGTTCCGCAAACGGCAAATTAAGACAGGTCGTCGTTGCCGACGGACCGAGCGGGCTGAGAAAGATGAACGAAAAAGGCGAAACGGAAATAGCGACGGCGATGCCCACTCTTTCTATCGTGGCGTCCACTTGGGACGAGGAGCTTGCACGCCTCGACGGCGCAACCATTGCGGACGACTGTATCGAGCACGGCGTCGACGTATTGCTCGCACCGGGCGCAAACATCAAGCGCACGCCCTTAAACGGCAGAAATTTCGAGTATTTATCGGAAGACCCATATCTTGCCGGAACGATGGCGAGAGGGTTTATAAACGGCGTGCAAGAAAAGGGCATAGGCACGAGCTTAAAGCATTATGCCGCCAACAACAGAGAGTTATACAGACTTTCGCAGAGCAGCGAGATAGGCGAGAGGGCGCTCCGTGAGATATATCTCCGCCCGTTTGAGATAGCCGTTGAAGCTCAGCCGTGGACGGTAATGTGTTCGTATAATGCGGTAAACGGCGTTTTAGCCGCAGAAAACGGCTATCTTTTAAAGGAGATTTTGAGGGATACTTTCGGCTTTGAAGGGCTTATAGTTTCAGATTGGGGCGCAGTTTACGAGGCGTTCAGATCGGTAAAGGCGACGCTCGATCTCCGTATGCCGCAAGCAAACGGACACGTTGAACAGCTCAAAGAGGCGCTCGATAAGGGCTATATCACGATGGACGATATAGATTATTGCGTAAACAACGTGTTGAAGCTCATAGAAAAGGCGGAAACAGCCGAAAAGAAGGTCGAAACGACAAAGAAACAAAGGCACGAAAACGCCGTAAATATCGCAAAGGCGGGCATGGTGCTTTTAAAGAACGAGGACAATATTTTACCGCTGAAAAACAGCGGAAATTACTTCGTTGCCGGAGGCGTTGCGATAGATCCCGTTATCGGAGGGATCGGCTCGTCGTTCGTTCAGACGGAATATAAGCAAAAGCCCCTCGGGGAGCTGTTGGCTGAAAAATTGCCGAACGCCGATATACAATCGTCGGAAAACCCACATATAAACACTTGGGCGGTAAGGCGCAGAGCGAACCTTTCGTATTTTAAAAATTCGCTCGTCAAAGCTTACGGCAAAGACGCCGTTATCATCGGCGTGAACGGCGAGGACGAGGGCGAGTCGTTAGACCGCAGAGGAATAAGGCTCGAAAAGGAATACGAACTCATCATCAAGGAATTTGCAAAATACAATAAAAATATAATCGTTCTCTTAAACGCCGGAAGTGCGATAGACGTAAGCCCGTGGATAGACGACGTAAAAGCCGTTTTATATACCGGTTTTTCGGGCGAGGGAATAAACGAGGCGGCGGCGTCGATACTTGTCGGTGAAACAAACCCGAGCGGAAAGCTTGCCGAAACTTTCCCGATATGTCTTTATGATACTTATACGGGCGAAGAAGTCGGAAACGGATTTGTGGAAAGCTATACCGACGGCGTTTTCGTCGGGTACAGACATTATGATAAATACGATCTCGACGTGGCGTTCCCATTCGGCTTCGGGCTTTCCTATTCAAAATTTAAGTACGATAATTTGAGGATAGAAAAGGTCGGTGAATGTGATTATAAGGTGCTTTTCGACGTTGAAAACATTTCGGG
>CACXDQ010000141.1 GCA_902766475.1 uncultured Eubacteriales bacterium | reverse complement strand
CTTCGTGCTTGCGGCGGGCGCTCTGCTCGGCGGCGTGGAAGGGTTTATCTGCGTAGTTATATATATTATGATGGGGCTTTTCGGGCTGCCCGTATTCGCCAACTTCGGCGGCGGCTTTGCGTATGCGTTAAAGCCCTCGTTCGGCTTTACGATAGGCTTTGCATTCGGTGCGCTGTTTACGGGGCTTATAATAAATAAGTCGCAAAAGCCGAGTTATCTGCGAATTATTCTAGCGGTGCTTGTCGGCACGGTTACTATCTACCTTTTCGGAATATCTTATTATATAGTATTGAAACTTGTCTACCTCGGCGGCGCAATAGATATGTGGAACGTATTTTTGACCTTCTGGATAATGTTTATCCCCACGGATATAGTAAAAGGGGCTGTCGTCGTTTTCGTCACAAAGAAGGTAACACCGCTCGTCCGATAGTGATTTTACATTAAAGGAGCTTGAAAAAGCTCTTTTTTAATGCATATTTTGTAAAAACGCCGA
The DNA here is from genome assembly GCA_902766475.1 of uncultured Eubacteriales bacterium. GTDB lineage: Bacteria > Bacillota > Clostridia > Christensenellales > Borkfalkiaceae > UBA10281. Next base: position 2,991 of record CACXDQ010000141.1, on the reverse strand, counting down.
CAAAAAGGCGCAAAAAAACCGTTATTGCACCAAATGCTGTTTTTTTATTTGACAATAATCGTCAAATCATATATACTGTATAATGCAATAAAATTGTAATGCAAAAATATTCCAAGGGGAAAATACATGACGAATTTTATCGACAACGAAGAGGAGATCGAAGGGGAAAACGTCAAGGACGAGGAGAACGAACTCTCCGAGCTTGACGGCGAAACGCCCCTTGAAACTTCCGAGGAAGAGCAGCTTGCCGCTCTCGCAGAAGAGGGCAGTTTAGACGGCACGGAAGAGGAAGTCGCCGAGGCAGAGGCAGAGGCGGAAGAGGCTCAAACGGAAAGTGCGGAAAATGCGGAAGAGGAGCAGACCGCCGATGAAACGACCGAAAATGCCGAAGAAACGGTAGAAAACGAGGAAGAAACGCAAGCCGCCGAAACTGCGAAAAATACCGAGGAAGAAGCGGAAAATGCGGTTGAAACCCCGACCGAAACGGCTGAAACGGAACAAAACCCCGAAACGGCTGAAAATGATGCGGAAAGTGCGCCCGAAGAAAACGGACAAGCGGCGGAGAATTATGAAACGGCGGAAAAGCCCAAGAAAGAGGAATTCAAACTCACGCCGCCCGAAAACAACGAAGAGCTTCTTGCGAGGGTATGCGCAAAGCGTGCGAGAAAGCTCATTTACCGCCCGTCGGAAGCGATTTTCGAGCTTACCACCACGGTTTTGGGTACGGATAAGAACAACGAGGAAAAGATAAAGGTCAAAAACATTCTCGACGCACTGATAAAGCAGGGCGTTAAGCTCGGCTATCTCGACAAGTTCGACGGGCTTAAAGGCGGCGAGCTTAAAGAGGAATACGAGAACGACGTAGTTTACGAATTCGCCGATCAGGAATTCAAGAGAACGGGGCTTTTGCTCGACGGAAACAAGGTCAAAGTTTACGTTTTCGATTGGGATCTCAAAGCCTTACATCACGTCGGCTACATCGACGACGAGAGCGCCGAAAAGGTTCGCCCGTACCTCGAAGAAAGCGAAAAATACAGCTTCGACATAAGCGGTATCATTACGGGCGGCAAGTATAAAAAGGTCATCAAAGACCCCGTTACCCTCAAAGTTACGGTCGAAAAGGGCAACGACGGCAATCTCGGCTTGGAGCTTGACATAACCGTTATACCGAGAAAAGATTGACGGCTATCTTCGTCGGACGTGCGACTTTTGTTTGATTTAAATAAAAATCGGGTAAAAAATATTTATTTGTCGTTAAAGATTATTGACAAAAATTTTATTTAATGGTAAAATTTTATAAGACAGTTAATAAAAATGGGTAACGGATAATTTTTTCCGCTACTTGGGAGCAAAAAGATGAAAAAGATAATAAGCATTTTCGCTGCGGCGCTCTTTGCGTCGACGCTCGCTTTCGGAATTACGGCTTGCAACAACGAAACCGCCGAGGGCGACACAGCGCCTATCACTTTTAACTATGAACGCACCGAGGCAAAGGACGGCGAAGGAACAGATTTCTTCACGTTGACGGGCGTTACCGTTTCCGAAGAGGCTAAGACTTTTATCGATAAAAACGATTATGAAGGTCTTGCAAATCTCTTCAATACGTCCAAGGGCGGCTACACCGCACCCGAAACCAAGTATGACAAAGACACCGTGCGTGAATTCGTCATTCCGGCAGAGTATGAAAATCTCCCCGTAAAGGAGATCGCCGCCGAGGCTATCGTAAACCAGACGTTCATCAAAAAGCTCGTCGTCGGCGACAACGTAAAGAAGATCGAAAAGGGCGCTTTCTCCGGCCTTACCGAACTTGAAACCGTTGAACTTCCCTTTGTCGGCGGAGAGGTAAACGCATTCAACTCCGCTAAATCTTTCGGATATATCTTCGGAACGACCTCGCTCACCGGTCTTACCGGCGTTGCGCAGACCTATAACGACGGCGCAAGCGGCAATTCCGAAACTTTCTATATCCCCGCAACGCTCAAAAACGTAGTTGTTACGGGCGACAACACCGTTGCCGAAACCGAAGTTAAATACGACGTCGACGAGGACGGCAAATACGTCTTTACCGACGACGGCGAATATACCGTAACGGTAGACGACAGCAAATACGCCGTTTCGCCCTATGCTTTCTACGGCTGTTCGATGATAACTTCCGTTACCTTGACGGGAAGTGTCGAAACCATCGGCAATTACACGTTCTACGGCTGCACCTCTTTGAAAGAGTATATCTTCGGCGACGATACGGCTACCGTTGGCGACCATGCTTTCGACGGCTGTACTTCGCTCAGAAACGTTGATTTCAACAATGTTGCAACTATCGGAGATTATGCTTTCAACGGCTGCACCTCGCTCGGCAAGATCTATGAAACGGAATTCAACGACGTAACTATCGGCGCTGAAAAGATAGGCGAATTTGCTTTCAACGGCTGCACCTCGCTCGACAAGGTAGTATTTACCGCCGAAACGCTCGAAATAGGCTATGCGGCATTCATGGGCGAAACTTCTTTGAGGGAAATCGAATTCGGCGGCAAAACCATTCTTAAAGACTTTGCCTTTGCCGGCTGCACGAAGATGCAGGCAGTAGACCTTGCGAACGTCGAGGCTATCGGTGATTCGGCATTCTACAACTGTACTAATCTTAAAACGGTAAGAAATCTTAAAGTATCTTACGGCAACGCATTTGAAAAGACGAAGTTTGCCGAAGAAGATTTGTAATAGCAAATAAGGCATAAAAGGATTGGCTTAAAAGTCGGTCCTTTTTCAATTTGTAAAAATTTATAACCGCCCCCAAGCGGTTTTTCTATATAAAAAATATTGTTGACTAAAAACAACAAATATGCTAAAATATAAATGTTTTAAGAATATTTTAGGAGATATTTATGAAAAGCAAAAAGGTGATTTTAGCTGTTATATCGGGAATAATACTCTGTACGGCTCTTGCTCTCTTTTCGTCGTGTAATAACGGCGTAGCGACAAATCAGCCGACAAACG
>CACXDQ010000140.1 GCA_902766475.1 uncultured Eubacteriales bacterium | reverse complement strand
TAATTATATATAATTAAGTTTTGCAAAGCGTGAGGTTACCGATGAGAAAAAATAAAGGGGCGCTCGTCCTCGTTATCGGATCTTCAAAGATTACGGCGATTATCGGCGAATACGGGTTAAACAACTCTTTTGTCGAGATAGCTCTTGCCGATAGTTATTATGACGGTTTTAGCAAAAACCGTTTTTTAGACGAGGAAAATTTTTCTTCGCTTATTGAAGAGCTTACTTTGTCGGTGCTTGAAAAGTCAAGGAGAAAGTTTTCGGAAATATTCGTCGGCGTACCTGCTTGCTTTGTAAAATTGAAGAGTAAAAAATTAAAGGCGGAGTTTCCGAGAAAGAGAAAAATAATACGGTCGGATCTCGAAGCTCTTGAAAATGCCGGTAAAAACTATGTTTTGAGCGGTAATGATTATAAAATCATTCACAGTTTTCCTCAGTATTTCATACTTGACGACGGAAACAAAACGGACAAGCCTTTAAACGCTCATTCTACCGTTTTGGCAGCAAACTTTTCTTATATTCTCTGTGAAAAATATTTTTGCGATTTGATCGGAAAAGCCTTAAAGAACACGCAGATAGAAAAGATAAATTTCGTCTTTGAAACGATGGCGGAATCAGGCGTTATAAGCTGCGATGAATACGACGTCGGCATACCTCGGTTTATCATTGACGTCGGATACATATCGACGGGCGCCGTTTTGTTAGAGAACGGAAAAGTTTTGTCGATTTTCTCGTCCGATTTCGGCGGTGCATATTTAAACGCATGGCTCTGTGAACGGTACGGGATCGATTTTTTTGACGCCGAAGAATTGAAGAAGAAGATAAATTTCGGGCTTTCCGGAAACGACGGAACAACGTATTCCGTAACGACGGAAAGCGGAGATACGATAAGCTTGCCGGTCGACGACGTTAATTCTTTTATCGTCGCTAAATTGGACAATTTTTTGGGAGAATTACACGGCTTTATCTGTGATTCGTTGGAAGAGAGAGGCAAAAATTATGACGGCGAGGAAAAGGTAAAGCTTATTTTCACCGGCGGTGGGTTATCCTATTACAGAGGTGTAGAGCTTTATCTGTCGGGTAGGCTTGAAATGCCCGTTGAAATCGTCAGCCCCGATATTCCTCTTCACGAAAAACCGACGGAAACGGCAAAATTCGCATTGCTCAAATTCGCACTTGATAACTAAATTACGCTTTTTAAGGAGATACAAATGAATTACAACGAAGATGGTCTTAATATTTGTAAAATAAAGGTTGTCGGCGTGGGAGGCGCCGGAAGTAACGCCGTAAACAGAATGGTTGAACAAGACATTACGAGCGCAACTTTTGCCGCTATAAACACGGATAAGCAGGCTTTAATGCTCTCAAAGGTCGATCCCGAAAACAGAATTGCAATAGGTGAAAGCCTTACAAAAGGTCTTGGCGCAGGTTCCGATCCCGAAGTGGGAGAACAAGCCGCCGAGGAGAGTAAAGAAGTTTTGGAAGCGTTGGTAGACGGCGTAGACCTTCTTTTTATCGCCGCGGGTATGGGCGGTGGCACCGGTACCGGTGCGGCTCCCGTCCTTGCTAAAATCGCAAAGGAAAAGGGCTGTATTACCGTTGCGGTAGTTACAAAGCCGTTCGTTTTCGAGGGTAAGAGGAGGGCGGATAACGCCGTAAGAGGTATCGCAAATTTGATGAAATACGTCGATACCATTATCATTATACCTAACGATAAATTACTTGAAGCGCTTTCAAACGAGGTTTCTATGCTCGAAGCTTTGAGAGTTGCCGACGACGCATTGAAACAAGGCATTTGCGGCATTTCAGATCTTATTTCCAAACCGGCATTGATAAATCTTGACTTTGCCGACGTAAGGATGATTATAAAAGGTCAGGGCTTGGCGCATATGGGCGTCGGAAGGGCTAAGGGTGAACACAGAGTTATAGAGGCGGTAAGACAAGCCGTTTCAAGCCCCCTTCTCGAAACGACTATAGAGGGCGCAAAAGGGGTAATACTCAATATAACGGGCGGTAAAGATCTTACGCTCGGTCAGGCATACGACGCAGCAAGGCTCGTTCAGGAAGTTGTCGACCCGTCGGCTAACATAATTTTCGGAGCGAATATATGCGACGAGTTGCAGGAAGAGATCGAAATAACGGTCATCGCAACCGGTTTCGGCCCGAAGGATGAACGAAAAAATTCTCAATCTCACCAAGCTTTTATCAATTTAAATAAAAATCAGACTCCCGAAAATAATTCTTTTGAAGAGCCGCAACAAAGACCTGTAAACAATAACTTGGGATACGCAGAAGCTTCGCAAAGACCGATCGATTTTAAACAGCCTCAGCAAGTCAGACAAAATGAGGAACACGAAATGCCTAAACAGGGCGACGTGCGTCATGAAGAGCCTCGCATAGAGCCGACTTATCATAGGGAAGAAAAGGCGCAAGAAAGCGTAAACGATAAACCGAATACGCACACTTCGTCGAAGATGTCGCCTAAATTTATGGGTATTTTTAAGAGAAAATAAAATATTTTTGTCGGAGGGGCAATGGTAAGAGGAAGAATACATTCTTTTGAGTCTTTCGGAACGGTTGACGGACCGGGGATAAGATTTGTCGTTTTCATGCAAGGGTGCATGATGAGATGTAAGTATTGCCATAACCCCGACACTTGGAATTTGTCCGGAGGAAAAGAGTATTATCCGGAAGAGATAGCGGAAAAAGCTTTGAAATATAAAAACTATTTTGCGGATAGGGGAGGCGTTACGATTAGCGGCGGAGAGCCTCTGTTGCAAATAGATTTTCTAATCGAGTTGTTTGAAATTTTAAAACGGCACGGAATACATACTTGCGTTGATACCGACGGTTTTTCATTTTCAAAAAGCGATGAAAAAACGCTTGATAAATTTAAAAAGCTTATTTCCGTTACGGACTTGTTTTTGCTCGACATAAAACAAATT
>CACXDQ010000139.1 GCA_902766475.1 uncultured Eubacteriales bacterium | reverse complement strand
GTCGTGCCCTTGTAAATGAGGTAGGCAAGCCGCTTTCTGTAATCTTCGGACATAAGCAGTCTTTCTTCTTCGGGGTTGGAGAGAAAACCACATTCGAGCAAGACGGAAGTACACTCAGATTCGTTTAAAACGTAATAATCTCCCACGAGCGGAGAATATTCCCTCTCCTTGCCCTCGTTGAACTGTTTCTGAATACAGTTTGCGAGCCTCAGCCCCTCTTCGTCGCCGCTCTTGTAAAAGGCTTGCGCCCCCTTCCTTTCGGGCGAGGAATAGTGATTTAAGTGTATCGAGATCATGACGTCTGCGTCTGCGCCGTTTATAATATTTTTTCGGGCGAGCATATCCCGCTTTTTAAAGCCCTTGCTCATCGCTCCGTACAGCCCCGAAGAGGTCGCCCTCGTCATCACCACGTTAAAGCCGCCCGACGTAAAATTTCTTTCAAGCTCTTTTGCGATGTAAAGATTCAATTCGCTCTCCTTTACCCCCGTCGTTCCGCCCGACACGCCGCCGTCTATTCCGCCGTGCCCTGCGTCGATAACCACCGTTCCGACGGCTGCGCTATTGCCCGAAAAAGCGCCGGAAGCCCCGGCATATACCGCCGCAAACGGGCACAATATTAGGCTTGCGGCGACAAGCATTATCAAAAATTTGTCTTTCATACTTATATAATATTGATAAATGGGCGTGGATATAACAAAAATAGTTTAAACGCCTTATTTTTCGCTTGACACACGCCCTTTAAAGTGTTAAAATAAATTTGCGATTGAGTCGCAAATTCAAGATATTATGAAAAAGTATAACACCAGACAAAGACAGATCCTTCTCGATTTTCTTAAAGAGCATGCCGACGAGAGTTTTTCGGGGCTTGAAATTGTTGAGAAAACGGAAGGGTCGGGCATAAGCAAAAGCGCCGTTTACCGAAATCTTTCCGGGCTTGAAAAAGAGGGCAAGATAAGAAGGGTGAGTAAAGACGGCGAGCATACGGCGCATTTCCGCTTTATCGACGAGGAGCATTGCAAGGGGCATATACACCTCTCGTGTATAAAGTGCGGAAAGACGGGGCATATTTCCGACGACGCCGCAAAGAAAATAGCCGAAAGCCTTATCGAAGAGGACGGTTTTTCGCTCGACAGCGACGAAACGGTCATTTACGGCATTTGCGACAAGTGCAAGTCGTAATATAAAAGGCGACCGAAGTCGCCTTAAATTTGTCTGCCGAGCAAGAACGATATTATTTTGGAATTTGTCGGCTTTAAGACCGACAAAAATGGTAAAATCTGAAATTTGTCGGCTTTAAGACCGACAAAAATATGACTTTTGAGGACAGTATGAAAAGGATGAACAAAAAAATTTATTTGTTTTTAGTCGGCGTGTTAGTGTTTATGCTCGCCGTTTCACGCCTTTTCGTCTTGTCCGAAAAAAATCACGAGTGTGACGGCGAAGATTGTCCCGTCTGCGCAATTATTTCCGTTCTCGAAAAAACGATTGCGGCGGCGGTCGGAGCAATCGTCGTTGCGGCGGCGTTTAAATTTGTATTCTGCGCCGTTTTGAGCTTAGAAAAGCGCATTGAAAAAAGCGGCGAAACACTTGTAAATTTAAAAATCAAGCTTTCCGATTGATTTTTTTAAAATGCCCGTTTATCGACTTATAGGGGCATATTTTATAAAAATCAATCAAAAAAAGGAGTAATATTATATAATGAAAAAGAAAATTTTAACTATATTGTTGTCGGCGGTCATGGCTGTCGGGTGTATGTGCGGTTTCAGCTCTTGCGGCAGCGACGACGACGGAAAAATAAGTATAGTAACTACTATTTTCCCCGAATACGATTGGGTAATGAATATTTTGGGCGAGAAAAAAGACGGTTTCAAGGTAACGATGCTTTTGGAAAACGGCGTGGATCTTCACAGTTACAGCCCCACGTTTACCGATATTGTGGAAATTTCCAAGTGCGATATGTTCCTCTACGTCGGCGGCGAGTCTGAAAAGTGGACTAAGGACGCACTCAAAGCCCCCGTAAACGAGGAGCGCATAGAAGTCGATCTCTTCAATATTTTGGGCGACAAGGTAAAGGAAGAGGAAACTGTCGAGGGCATGCAGGGTGAGGAACACGACCACGAAGAGGGCGAAGAACATGACCACGAAGAGGAAGTCGAATACGACGAACACGTCTGGCTGTCGCTCAAAAACACTAAGTTTTTGATAGGAAAAGTTGCCGAACAAATATGTAAACTCGATGAGGGAAATGCCGATTATTACACGGAAAATGCGAGAAAGTACGGCGAGAAGATAGACGAGCTCGACGGCGAATTTGCCGAGATGGTCGCTTCCGCAAACAGGGACACCGTTCTTTTTGCCGACAGATTTCCCTTCCGCTATCTGGCTGACGATTACGGCTTGAAGTATTATGCGGCGTTCGCCGGTTGCTCGGCTGAAACGGACGCAAGCTTTGAAACGATGGCTTTCCTTGTAAATAAGGTGAACGAGCTTGATTTAAAGGTTATTTTGCAGCTCGAAAGCGCAAAGGGCGACATTGCCAAAACCGTCAAGAGGGACGCCGCCGCCGACGATATAGAGATACTTACGGCAAATTCTTTGCAATCTTCGACGAAGAGAGATTTTGAAAACGGCGTTACTTACCTCTCGCTCATGAGAGAAAATCTCGAAGTGTTCAGAAAAGCATTAGCGTAATTTTTATCGGGTGGAATAAACAATTATGATAAAGAGGAAAAATATTTGCTTTATCAAATTATATTTTTCTATAAAAAATCACGGCGTGGCGAGAGATTCTTCCACTCGCTACGCTCGGTCAGAATGACAGAAAAGGGGGTTATGTTCGTTCCGGCGCCTACCCCGTGTCATTTTG
>CACXDQ010000138.1 GCA_902766475.1 uncultured Eubacteriales bacterium | reverse complement strand
GGAAGCCGACGTACTCATCATCGGCGGCGGCAACGAGGAAAGAGATTTGGAAAATAAAAATTTGTCCTCCGTGCAGAGCTTGGTTTCGATGGGCAAACTTTATAATTTCGAGGAATTTTTAGATTCCGCCCGTGCCTATTGCGTAAACAGTAAATTCATCGTCGAAAATGAGGACGGATATACTGTAAACGCCGAAGAAATAAGAAAATATTTTGTGCAAGACAGAATTGTTTCGGCGAGAAATTACAGAAAGACGTATATAAGCGACGAGAAGATCGAAGAGGGCGTAAAGGGCGAAATTGCGAGGATCGAGAAAATTTACACGAGTTATCTCGGCGTAAAGAGGGCAATCGAAAAGGCTAAGGAAGAGGGCAACGATATTCTTTGGTACACCGTGCCCACATACTTCGAGGACGACAAGGTAGTTGAAAAGGAAAAAGCCGCTTACGGAATAGATCTCGGCAAGCTTTATAACAGTTATTTAAGCGCCGACGAGGACAAAAAAGAGCAACTTTCCGATTTAAAGACAGTGTGGTACACATTCGACGAGGAAGGTCAAGCCACTATGGACGGGCTCGTTATGGCGGCTGTCGATTTCTCGGACACTCAGCACGATCTGCAATACGAAGATTTGTCTTTCATTTATAACATAATAAGGAATTACAGCACTTATGGCGAGTGATAGGGGATATTTTATCACTTTGGAAGGGTGCGAAGGCTCGGGCAAATCGACTCAGCTCGCACTTTTGAACGATTATTTTAAAAGCAATAACAAAGGCGTTGTTTTTACGAGAGAGCCGGGCGGTACGCCCATTTCGGAAGATATAAGAAAAATAATACTCGACGTTAAAAACCTCGATATGACGGACGAAACGGAAGCGCTCTTATACGCATCGGCAAGGGCGCAACATATATCCGAGAAAATATTGCCGGCGGTAAATGCGGGTAAAATAGTAATTTGCGACAGATATATAGACTCTTCGTTTGCCTATCAGGCTTATGCGAGGGGGCTGGGTTTTGATTTTGTTTCGGGCATAAACGCTTTTGCGATAAAAAACTGCATGCCCGACCTTACGATTTTTTACGACATCACGCCGAGGGAAGCCTTTTTGAGAAAGGGCGGCGCAGACGAGGGCGATAGGCTCGAACAGAGCGGAATAGCTTTTCACGAAAGGGTTTACGGCGGATATATAGCCTTGACGGAAAAATTTCCGGACAGGATAGTAAAGATCGACGCAAGAAAGAGCAAGGAAGAGATTTTCGACGAAACAGTCGGAATATTAAAGCGGAGAGGAATTATAATATAAGCGGGTAACTTTTTCTCCGACGGGGATATAATACGGGTATGGCTTTATGTCTTTTGAAAGTCTTATAAAAAATACGGGTGCTTACAGAATAGTTGCGGGTGAAAAAAAGAGAGACGCTTTGAGCCACGCTTACCTCATCGTTTGCGCCGACGGCGAACGCCTTAAAGATTATCTCAAAGTCTTTGCAAAACTCATTATGTGCGAGAACGGAGATGACGATTTTTGCGGCGAATGCAGGGCGTGTACGCTTATTGACAGAGAGAGATATACCGACTGTTCATTTTATCCCGCCGAGGGAAACAAGATTCTCGTTGCGGACGTGGACGATCTCGTTTCGCAGACCTATATAAAACCGCTTGAAAACAAGAGAAGGCTGTTCTGTCTTTGCGGAGTTGAAAACATGAACGCCGCAGCGCAGAATAAACTTTTGAAAACTCTGGAAGAGCCGCCCCAAAACGTTGTTATACTGATGGGTGCAACGCAGAGCTTTTCGCTGCTCCCCACGATAGTTTCGAGGGTGAAGAGGATAGAGATACCGCCGTTCGGCGAAAAGGCGCTTTTTGAAGGGCTTAAAGAAGAGTGCCCCGACGGGGAAAGGCTTAAAAACGCAATAGAAGTCGGCGGCGGAAAGATCGGCGCAACTATAAAGGCATACGGCGGCGACAGCGCACAGGAAGTCGGCAAGCTTGCCGAAAAAGTGCTTTATGAAATGACGTCGTCCAAGAGCATACTTTACTATGCGTCGAAGATAGATAAAGACAATATTTCTCTGTTTATCACGGCGCTTTACAGAAAGACGGGCGAAATGCTCATAGAATGTGAGAAAAACGGCACGGGCGAGATCAACGGCTTTAAGACGGGTGCGCTCATTGCGATAGAGGATATGCTCTGCGAAAAACAGCGCCTTTTAAACTTCAACGCAAACGTGCAGATGACTATAGACGGCATGCTTTTCGGCATATTAGAGGAAAAATATAAATGGCAAAAATTGTAGGAATAAAGTTTAAACATACGGGAAAGATCTACTACTTCGATCCTACCGATAAACAATTCAAAAAGGGAGATACGGTCATCGTCGAAACGGCGAGGGGTGTGGAATACGGCAAAGTCGTTATCGAAAATAAGGAAGTTTCCGACGAAAACGTCGTTCAGCCGTTAAAGCCCGTAATGAGGGGCGCTAACGCTGACGATCTCGCCAAAATAAAACAGAATGAAAGTAAAATACCGGCGGCTTTAAAAACGGCGGCGGAAAAAATCGAGGCGAGGGGCTTAAAAATGAAGCTCATCGACGCCGAATTCACGTTCGACAACTCCAAGGTGATATTTTACTTCACGGCGGCGGGAAGGATAGATTTCAGGGACCTTGTAAGAGATCTCGCTTCCGCTTTCAGAATAAGGATAGAGCTTCGCCAAGTCGGCATAAGGGACGAAACGAGGATACTCGGCGGCATTGCGCCGTGCGGCAGAGTGTGCTGCTGCGCAAGCTGTATGCCCGATTTCCGTAAAGTTACGATAAAGATGGCTAAAACGCAGGGTTTATCTTTAAACCCCACCAAGATAAGCGGTCTTTGCGGCAGACTTATGTGCTGTCTTGAATATGAGAACAAGCATTACAGCGAAACGTTCAAGCTCATGCCCAAACTCGGCAGCGAAGTGGTTACGCCCGAGGGCAAGGCGACGGTAATTTCCAACAATATGTTGAAACTCACCGTCAAGGTCAAATTCGAGGCGCAGGACGGAAGCCTTACCTATAAAGATTTCAACCTTTCCGACATCAAGGTCAAAAAGGCGAACAGAATAGAGGACGTCGAGGAAAACGAGCAGGACGAAAAGGCGATAAAAGAGCTTTTGGACGATTGATTTATTTTTACGAAAAATTAAAAAATATCTTTAAAATCATATACAAATCTTGAATTTTGTGATATAATATATCTAAGTTATGAGCGAGCGGCTTTAAGGAACGGCCGTTTAGCTTGAAATAAAAATCGGAGGTATCTACTGATGGCTTACAAAATTACCGACGC
>CACXDQ010000137.1 GCA_902766475.1 uncultured Eubacteriales bacterium | reverse complement strand
TTTCAGAAATTCTTTATGTCCCAAGTTCCCGAAGGAAGTATGCCTTCGCCGTCGTTCAAGTTGATCAAAACTTCCTTTTTACCGTCGTAGCAATTAATTTCCCCGAAAACCTCGCCGAGCTTCATTTCGGCTTCTAAGCCATCAGGCACGACGAGCCTCATCGTAAATTTGCCCTTCTTCATTTTCCACTTTACGGCGACTTTACCGAAAGAGGTATTTTTCTCGCAATCGGTACCTTCGATATAGTTTACGAAAAGGGGTTGGATAACGACTTTGTTTTCGCACATCTTGCTTAAATTCAAGCCCGCAACGTACTTATACAAAATTGCCACAACGCTGCCGTACATGGGGTGATTATGAGAAACGTAACCGCACGGATCGACCAAATTGCCTTCACCTATATAGATCTTAGGCCATGCGTTTCTTCCCCAGTGTTCGGAAAGAGTTGTTTCGCCCTTTAATAAATAGGCGTAAGACGGATAATCTTCGCATATAAGAATTTTATATGCAATATCTATCATATGGTTGTTTATAAGCGTTTCAAACAGCACGGGTGTGGTAACGATACCCGTATCGACATGATAGCCGTTTTCTATATATTCTCTCTCTATATTAGATAAAAGATCAAACCTTTTTTCGTCGGGAACAAGCCCGTAAGCTATTCCGTAGAGATTTTCGCCTTGCACGCCGCCGGCGTAGATCGCCTTGTCATAATCGAAAAACGTGGCGTTTATAGCCGTTTTTACTTCCGAAAGCTTGTCGGCAAAGAGCGTTTCGTCCATCTCTTTATTTAAAATACGAGCGAACTTCTTCGCTATCATAAGAGATCTGTACAAGCAAAGCGTACTCATATATTTTACGTTGAAAACCGTCGTTTCGGGCGCAAGCCAATCGCCCAAAAACCACTTTTCAACGTAATTTTCGACGTATTTGCCGTTAAACTTATCGAGTAAAAGCCCTATCCACTTTTTAACGGCGGGATAAGAACGGGTTATGTAATTTATATTGCCTGTAAAATCATATAAAAGCTCGGGAACGGTAGCGACGGCTATTCCCCATGAATACCCGCCCCCGCCGCAAATGTGCGGCGCCGTATTCGGAACGTAGCCGTCCTCTCTCTGCGAAGCGAGAATATCGTCGAGCCATTTATCGAGAAATTGAACGCTGTCAAGCCCGTATAAAAGCGTTTCGGCAATGAGGTTGCCGTCGCCCGTGTAAGGTCTTTTTTCCCTGTGCGGGCAATCGCTTATTATACCGGCGTGGAGATTGTCGTAAATTGTCGTAAAGGTCTTTTGCTCTATCTCGTTCAAAATGCCTTCGCTGCAATCGAAAACAAAATCTTTCTTTATGTCCGAATGTATGAAATACGATTCAATATCGCCTATTATATCCGCTGTTTTAACGCCTTGTATCTCGACGTAACGGTAGGCGTGCCAGTTATACAGCGGTATTCTTTCGTCTATATCGCCGCTTAAAATATACTCGTCGGTCTGATACACCTTCGTTTTCGAGCCGTCGGGGTAGGTTGCGCCGATGACCGCCGTTTCCATATTTAAGGAGCCGTCCTCAAATAACGCTTCGGCAAAATTTATCTTTATCTTCTGTCCTTTTTCGCCCTTTATCTTAAAGTGAAGCTCCCCCGAATGGTTTATACCGTAATCGAGAAAGAGGTTATCTCCCCTCGTTTCGCAAATTTTGGGAAGAAATATCTCGTCGAGCTTGTCGTATGGCGCAAGCGAATATTTCATCTCTCCGTCGGGCGCTTCGACGAGTTCCGCATTTACCATATCGGAAACGCCAGCCGAAAAATCTTTCCTTATACCGTTATAGAGCGAACTTCTGACGCCCGTATCTCTTACAAGTACGTTTTCGTCGCTGACGATTGTTTCCGTTCTGCCGTCGGAATAAGTGAGTTTAATCTCGAAAATAAGCTTCTTTTCACCGAAAAAAGCCGAACCGCTGTCATTGGGAATATCGGGAACGAAATAGCCGTCGCCTACTGAAACTTTAAGTTTGTTATTGCCGACCGTAACGATGGGCGTAACGTCGTAATACGTCATGCACACCGACCTCTTGTTCCCTTCGTAAATACCGTTTTCGTAATTTCTCTTCGTATAGTCGGTAAAAAGGGGCTTAAAATAATATTCGTCCGTCTTTTCGCCGTTTATTATAAGATCGAAAAACCCGAGCCCGCAAATCGCAATTTCCGCTTTCTTCAAACCCTCGACGACGGAAAATGACTTGTAAAACTCCAAAATGCCGACAGTGCCGCTTTTGCCTATCCACCTTGCGTGTTCGGGAAAAAAGCGCTGTTTACTGCCGTTGTTCAATAATTTTAAAATTTTTGTTTCTTTCATCAAATGCTTTCACCTTTTGCAAAATATGAAATAACGTCGATAATCGACTTATAGAGAGGCTTATATTATCCTCTCTATATTATATCATCGCAAGACGATATAATTCGGCGCTCGCATAATTTGCAAAAAAACGCTTACGCCCGTTTATATTATATCATCTGAAGATGATGTAATACTTTGCTCGAATAATTGCGCAAGCGCTTATTCTCGCTTATATTATAACAAATTTTGACAAATCAATCAAGCATTTTTTAAAAATTTTTCAGTATAAACTCCGAAAAGCGGTCTATAAGTCAATTAAACACGCTTTTTATAAACATGAATACGCTTAAAACAGCATATGATACCAAAAGAGCTATTACCATAACGCACCCTCCTATCATTTGAATAACGACTTGATAAAGCCGAAAAGCGCCATGATGGCAAGCAAAAACAAACAGACAAAGAAAACGGTCAAGCCGTCCATAAACATCTCCTTTGCGCAACGTGATGCGCTTTTGTTTATTTACAGGCATAGTATAACAGCTTAAATATGACACGTTCTGTCATATTTTAAAAATTTTTACAAAAAAAATCGCCGCAATAAAGCGACGACAATATAACGATCGATTGTCTTATTCGTCTAATATTTCATTTGCCCGAAGCCTTTCGATAAAGCTTACCACTCCCCTCTTAGCGAAGTGTTCGTCGACGTCGTATTCTGAGATAAGCGCATTTATACCGTCGTCCAGATCGTGATCCGAATGATAAAAATTCCACAGAAAAACAGCCGTTTCATTGAGCTTTATACACTTGAAATCGTCACGGGGTACGCTTGGCACGGCAACCGTTTTTCCGCCTATCTCTTTCAATTCAAAACCTTTTTTAATCTTCATAACGGCGCCCTCCCGACAAGCATAATTATTATACAACA
>CACXDQ010000136.1 GCA_902766475.1 uncultured Eubacteriales bacterium | reverse complement strand
CTCTTTTCCTTTTCTTCTATTTCCGAAGAATACTTATCCGTCGATGAAATTTGCGATAAAGAATCGGCAAGTCTACGTTCCTTTTCGCTCAAATTATCGCTCATAACGACAATATCTTCCTTTAAATGCGAGAAAAAATCGTCCATTCTGCCGAGAACGGATATTGCGCCGCCCACAACGGATAGATCGTATCTGTTTTTACCGACGGCGTAAAACCTTATCTTCCTCTTCTCGGTCTGCTTGGGTATCTCGATATAGAAGCCCTTGTATTGTCCGACGGGCTTGTCGCCTTCGTCCGTAGTTTCTATCGCCTTGCCGATGGAAAGCGCCAGATCGCTCTTTGCGATTATGTCCGCTTCTTCGGCTTTTTTATACGCTCTTTCGTCCGAACGGGCGGCTGATATTCTCCTCTTTAACCTCTCTATTTCTTCGGGTAGACCGACTATCTCAGCTTCGAGTTCTCTCTTTTTGACCTCTTCCCTTCTCTGTAAAATTTTAAGACGGGCGATCTCGTTAAAAAGAACTACCCTCTCTTTGATGAGCGGGTTTCCGACCGCAAGCGCTTTTACTTCCGCATAGGAAAGCGCCGTTCCGTCGACTTCGTTTCCGCTCCTTAACTTACAAGTTCCCGATAAAAGCTGCGAGATAAACCGCTGTTTATTTTCGAGCAGCTGCCATGAATATGCGTCGAAGCTGCCGTCCGTTATATATCTGTATATCTTTACCTTTTCGTTCGTGTTGCCTTGTCTTAATATTCTGCCCTCTCTCTGCACCATGTCGGACGGGCGCCACGGCACGTCGAGATGATGAAGGGCTATAAGCTTATCTTGAACGTTTACGCCCGTGCCGAGCTTGAACGTCGAGCCGACAAGTATCCTGACCTTGCCCGCTCTCACAGCCTCGAATAGAGCGTTTCTCTTTTCGTCGCTCACAGCGTCGTGGACGAATTTTATCTGTTCGTCGGGCACGCCGTAAGACACAAGCTTGTTTTTAAGCTCGTGATACACGTTAAATTCCGACTTCGGCGTACCTATATCGCTGAAAATAAGCTGAGTTCTGTCGTTTGAGGCTCTCCATATCTCAAATACGTTTTTTGCGCACACCTCGGTTTTGGAATTTTCTCCGACGTCGCTTTCGGGATCTACAAGCCGAGGATCGAGTGCGATCTTTCTGCCGTCCGTCGTTATTTTAAGTAAGTTATCTTCCGTTCTGCTGACAGACCCGCTCTTTACGGCGTCAACCCTTACGGACAAGTTATCGATAAGCTCTTTTTGCGCCTTGCTCTTTTTAACGACTATATCGTCATAGCCGTTAAGTTCCGGAAGCCCCTCAGCGTTTACAAAGTGGAAGTCGGTAAACAGATTGATTATTTTTGACAGTTCGGGAAGGTTGTTGAAGCGTGAAAACCTTGACGAGATGTGATAGCGGTTAGTGTCTACGCTTATCTCGTAATCGCTCACGATCTTGCCGAACATCCCCGCCCAGTTGTCGAAAGAATATATATCGAGATCATTTAAAAGCCCCGTGTCGAGATATTTTTGCATTGCATAAATATCTGTTATTGAGTTGGTTACCGGCGTGCCCGTCGCAAGCACGACGCCTCTTCCGTGCCTCTTTACATAATCGCATTTAATGGACATAGACAGACACTTTTCAGAGCCTTCGGCGTTAATACCCTTGATTCTGTCAAGATTTGTATATAGCGGAATATTTTTGTAATTATGCGCTTCATCGAGGAAAATACATGATATGCCGAGTTCTTCAAAAAAAGTTTCGCCGTTTTCTTTCGACTTCTCTTTCGTATCGTATGCCTTTCTTCTCCTTGCCCTATAAGACTTTATCGCCCTGTCGAGTTCGGTCTTTCTGCGCCTTGAAAGGTCGCCGCTTTGAGTATATGCAACCTTATTATATATCGAAGTGAGCGTATCGAGCTTTTTGTCGATATCCGACATATACTCTTCCATATTCGATTTTATGAGGTCAAACGAGCCGTAACCCATAATTATATGGTGGTATCTTCCGCTCTTTATATCGTTCAAAACGTCTTTGCGCTTTGCGGGAACAAAGTCTTTCGGCTCTAAAACGAGAAGTTTATCGTCGGGATAAAGAAGTTTGAAATCTTCACCCCACTGCGCAACGATACTGTTCGGCACGACGTAAAGATTGCGCATAGATACCCCCATTCTGTCAAGTTCATGCCCTGCGGCGATCATCACGAACGTTTTACCTGTGCCGACGTCGTGCGCCAAAAGCGCATTTTTTGATAATATTATTCTTGCAACGGCGTTTATCTGATGAGGGAATAGCGTAACGCAGCCCTTCATATCGTCAAACTTCAAAAAGCTTCCGTCGTATTTTCTGTCTTTTATACAGCCGAATTTGTCAAAATATTGCTGTTCGAGGTATTCCTTCCTCTTTTCATCGGAAGATATCCAGCTTTCAAACGCCGAAACGAGGGTGTTTTGTTTTTCGGTTGCAATCATCGTTTCATTTTCGTTGAAAACGGCTTTCATCTTTCCGTTTATCGCCGCATAGTCGTAAACGGATACGAGTTCGTGATTGAGCGATTTTTCGATAAGACGGAACATATTTATCCTCTCCGTGCCGTATATCCTCTCCGACATTACGGAGCGAGCAAGCACCGGCGACGGTAAAACTATCCATCTGCTTATCGCCTTTTCGTAAAAGACTTTACAGAGGTTTCTATCGTTTTTCTGAAAGGTCGTGCGGAATAAAAATCTTATAAAATCTTCGACGTATTCACTCGGCACGAACGGAGAGCCGAGCGTTATATATATTTTGTCGCAATCGACCATTTCCGGCATAGCGCTCAAAAGTGCCGAGATGTTTTTGCGGAATATGCCGCCGTATTTTTCGTTCGCTATACGAGCGAGCTTATATTTTTGTTGGAGATTTCCGGAAAGGTATTCTTCATTGGAACAAAAGCCCTTATAAAAACATTCTTCAAAAGCCGAAGGGTCTTGAAAATACCCCTTTCCGTGTAACAGATCTACCGTCTTTCTAAGCTCGATTTGCATTACGGCGGAGATAAGTTCGGCGTCGACTTTACCGAGGCGATAATAGCTCTCGTTTACCGCCTCGTCGAAATTAAGGGGTTGTTTTATCTCGCCGTTTTCGTCGACGGAAAGATAAAAATAAGGATTTTTATAGTTTTCGGGCATATCGAATACTTTATCCGCCATGTTTTCGGGCACGAAAAGGCGAACGGCATTATTTTTTAAAATGTCGTTCGTGTTGCCTTTCTTAAATTTGCCGTCGGCGCTTAAAAGTGCGTCGATCAAATTATCGCCCTTTTTCATAACGTGATAGCAAGTGTAATATGCCTGTTGGTTATAATAAATGGGCGCTTTTGCACGCCCATTTATTCAGAATTATTGTTTACTGCTCTATTTTTTCAAGAAGTTTAAGGTCGATACCCTTTTCGCCTATCTTGATTATTTCAACCTTAACGGTATCTCCGATAGCGAGAACTTCGTCGACGGAATTTATTCTCTTTTCGCTCATCTTGGAAATGTGGATCATGCCGTCTTTGCCGGGAGCAAGCTCGCAGAATGCGCCGACTTTGGGAAGAATTCTGACGACCGTCGAGATGAACATATCACCGACTTCGGGATCTCTCGCAATGGACATGACCATCGCCTTAGCCTTTTCAGCCATCGAGAGGTCCTCTCCGTAAGTTGCGATAAATACCTTGCCGTCCTCGTTGATGTCGATCTTGACGCCCGTTTCCTCGATAATCTTGTTGATGGTCTTACCGCCGCTGCCGATAACGTCTTTGATCTTCTCGGTGGGTATCTCGAAGGAGATGATCTTGGGAGCGTATTTGCTGAGTTCTTTATTTGGCTCGGGTATGCAAGCGAGCATCTTATTCAAAATGAAGTGTCTGCCCTCGTTTGCCTGACTTATAGCCTTTCTCAAAATCTCTTCGCTTATGCCCTTGATCTTTATATCCATCTGAATAGCGGTGATGCCGTTTACGGTACCTGCCACCTTAAAGTCCATATCCCCAAGGAAGTCTTCAAGACCCTGAATGTCGGAAAGAACGGAGATCTTGCCGCTTTCGGTATCCTTTATAAGACCCATTGCTATACCGGCTACGGGGCGCTTAATGGGAACGCCTGCGTCCATTAACGCCATTGTAGAGCCGCATACGGAAGCTTGCGAAGTGGAGCCGTTGGAAGAGAGAACTTCCGAAACGAGCCTTATCGCATAGGGGAATTCAAGCTCGGACGGAACTACGGGTTCAAGCGCTCTTTCAGCGAGTGCGCCGTGACCTATTTCACGTCTGCCGGGGCTCTTTAACGCCCTTGCTTCGCCCGAAGCGTAACCGGGCATGTTGTAGTGGTGAATATATCTCTTATACTCTTCGTTGTCAAGACCTTCGAGTTTCTGAACTTCGGAAATAGTGCCCAAAGTACAAGTAGTCAATACCTGAGTTTGACCTCTCGTAAATACGGCGCTGCCGTGAACTCTCGGTAAAATGCCGTGTTCGCACCAAATAGGTCTGATCTCGGTAAGCGTTCTGCCGTCGGGACGAACGCCCGTGTTGGTTATCTTAGCCCTTACTTTCTCTTTGGTTATATAGTAGAGAGAATCTTTTATCTCTCTCGCCATTCCCTCGTATTTCTCGGCAAAATGCTCCAAAACATCCTTTTCGACCTCGTCTTGACGGGCTTGTCTTTCTTCTCTGTCGAAGGTATCGAGAGCATAGTCAAGCTTCTCGCTTGCATAAGCCCTTACGTCGGCGTCGAGATCCTCGGGAACGTGGTAAAGATCCATTTCAAGCTTCGGCTTACCCACTTCGGCAACTATTTCCTCGATGAAAGCGCACTGCTTTTTGATCTCTTCATGACCGAAGAGGATAGCTTTTACCATCTGTTCGTCGTCTATTTCCTTAGCGCCCGCCTCAACCATCATTATTGCGTCTTTCGTACCGGAAAGGTTAAGGGCTAAAAGGCTCTTTTCTTTCTGAGCGACAGTCGGGTTAATGACGTATTCACCGTCGACAAGCCCGACTACTACCGAGCCGGTAGGTCCTGCCCACGGGATATCCGAAATGCTGAGCGCAACGGAGCTGCCGAACATAGCGAGCGGCTCCGGAGCGATATCGACGTCTACGGAAAGAGCGGTAGCTATTACCGTTACGTCGTTGAAAAGCCCCTTCGGGAAAAGAGGTCTTATAGGTCTGTCGATAAGACGGGAAACGAGGATAGCTTTATCGCTCGCCCTGCCCTCTCTTTTCTTAAAGCCGCCCGGAATCTTACCGACGGCGTACATCTTCTCCTCATAGTCAACGGAAAGGGGGAAGAAATCCATACCCTCTCTGGGCTGAGGAGCCATCGTTACGTTCACCATGACGACGGTTTCGCCGCATCTTACGATACAAGAGCCGTTTGCCTGTTGAGCGTATTTGCCAACGTCAACGGTAACTTCTCTGCCACCGATCGTCGTTTTGAAAATTTTGTGATTTTCTAACATCTTGTTCTCCTTAAACTCTGATTTTATAGTAAACGTTCATAAGAACGAAAACATCGAAAGCGGCAAAAGCCGCCGATAGACATGGCTTGTACGCCTTGTCCGAAAACCCGAAAAAGGAGGAGTATAGACAATATACCCCTCCGAAAACGATTACTTTCTGAGACCGAGTTTCGCAACTATCTCTCTGTACTTTTCGATATCGATAGACTTGAGATAATCAAGCATACCCTTTCTGCGGCCGACCATCTTTAAAAGACCACGACGGGAATGTTTGTCGTTGTGGTTGAGTTTAAGATGCTCGTTGAGGTGATTGATCCTCTCCGTCAAAAGGGCGATCTGAACCTCGGCAGAGCCGGTGTCGCCATCGTGTCTTTTGAACTCTTCGATAATTTCGGTTTTCCTTTCTTTTTCCATTTTGTTTATCCTCCTGTAATGGAAATATTCACTTTAAAGCGGGGCAAGACGGCGAGTACTCGTCAAGCTACGCAATAAGCACTATTTATATAATAACATATTATGCGTTAAATTGCAATCGTTTAATAGGTCATTTTGACGAAAATAACTTATTTTTTTCTTCGATCACTTTATCTATTTTGGAAATGTAAGTGGAGATATCTTTCGGCGCGCCGTAGCGTTCTATCCTCTCGCCGCCGGAAAACAGTTTTTTTGAAACGGCGTTTGCTCCGCAAGCGAGGTTGTCGGCGATCTCTTCCATTACGTCAACGTTATAGACGCAAGCCTTGCCCGCCTTGGTGTAGCCGGTGTTTTCGAGGTTGCCCGCCATATATTTTTGTCGATACATATAATAGGGGAAATATCCGCTTTCCGTCAGCCTGTCGTATGAATAATCAATCATTTTATCGATTTGTCCTTCGGGAAGGCGATCGACCATTTCTTTGAGCCTGCTGCCTGCCTTTAACGAAAGGGTATGCACCGTGAGGTTTTCGGGAGAGAGGTCTATTGCCGCATTTATCGAATTTTTAAAATCGTCAAAGCTCTCTTCGGGAAGCCCGGCGATAAGGTCCATATTTATATCGAAAGAATACTTCCTCGCAAGATAATATTTATCGTATATTTCCTTTACCGTGTGCTTTCTTCCCAAAAGTTCAAGCGTATCGTCTTTAAAAGTCTGAGGGTTTACGCATATCCTCGTAACGCCGTGATCCGACAAAAGCTTTAACACGTCGTCGGTTATACAGTCCGGTCTGCCCGCCTCGACGGTATACTCGCAATTCACGTCGCCAACTGTTTCTAAAATGCGAGATAATTGACTTATAGGCAGGGATATCGGTGTTCCGCCGCCGATATAAACGCTTCTTAAATTACCGATGAGCGGCTTTGAGGCATTTATCTCTTTAACGAGGGCGTCGACGTATTCGTTTGCATTATCGCACTTTCCTATCTCGCTCGACATAAACGAGCAATAAAGACACCTCGACGGACAAAACGGAATACCTATAAACAGATCGCAACTGTTTTCGGCAATATCCGTAAACGGTTTTTGCTGTTCCATTATGGCGGCGACCATATCGAGTTTTTTCGGGGACACTCTCATTACGTCGCCCATCTCTTTACGCCACCTTTCACCCTCGCCGTAAGCGAATTTTACGGGGCGTATACCCGTAAGCGCACCCCATGGAAGATTTTGACCGAGATAGTCGCTCATAGCGTTATAGAGGGCAAGTTTTGCAAACCTCTTTATGTACCTCTTCTCTTCGAGCAGTGTTGAAAAATCTCTATAATTTGTATAATTATACTTTTTACCGCAAATATCTATCTCGTCGACAAAGTTACTTGAATGAGTGTGGTTTATCTCGATATCGCCCGTACCGCTGAAAAATTTAGCCTCTTCCAAAAGTTCGGGATAGAGCCATTCCAAATTGGTTTTAATAATCATTTATGGGGTTAAACTCCCTTTCGTATGCTATCGTTGTGTTTTCGCCGTGACCGGGATAAACTTTTGTCGTGCCGCTTAATTCAAAAAGTTTTTTAAGCGAATCTTTAAGCGCTGAAAATTTTCCGTCATACAGATCCGTTCTCCCGAAACTCATGAAAAAGAGCGTATCGCCGCTGAAAAGTTTACCGTCTATCATAAAGCAGCACGATCCGCTCGTATGCCCCGGCGTATGAATAGCTTTAATTTCGAAATCATCTATTTTTAATACACAGTCGGCGGTAAAAGTATAATCGGGTACAAAAAAGTTCGTTTCATAGCCGAAATGATCGGCTAAACTGCCTTTGCCGCCAAGCTTTAAACTATCTCTTTGGTCTATATATACGGGTATGCCTTCAAGCTGTGCTTCATAAGCTCCGCCGAAATGATCGAAATGCCCGTGAGTTAATAATGCGGCGATAATTTGAAGTCCGTTTGAGGCGAGTTTGCTTTTTAAATACCCGTAATCTCCGCCTATATCTATCGCTATTGCCCTTTTTGTATTTTCGTCAAACACGACGTGGCAATTAGCGCCGAGCGGCGGAAGGGCGTAAGTTATGACCTTCATATTACAACCTATAAATATCCAATATTCTCGAATCTTGTTTTACTTTTGTGCGTAAAGCTTCGAGATCGCCTTGTTTATTGAGCCTTACGGTGAAATCTGCGATAGATTGATTGTTTTTCCGGTCTAATCTGCCGTTTACGGAAGTAATGTTTATGCCGAGCGACATACAGACAGTCGACATAATGACGAGAACGGGTGCGTCTTGCGTTCCTATTACCCTCACCAAGACTGAATAACTGCCCGAATTGCCCGTCCATTCGGCTTCGAGAAGCCTTGCGGGATCTTCGTTTTTCATGTTCGGGCAATCTTTTCTGTGAACGGTAACTCCCCTACCCCTCGAAACGTACCCGACTATTTCGTCGCCCGGAACGGGGCTGCAACAGCCGGCGTATCTCACGAGGAAACCTTCCATACCCTTTATCTTGATTCCGCCGACGTTTTCGTTTTTATGGTGATACTTGTTTTCGTATTGAATTTCGGCTATCGGCTTTTCCTTTCTGTAAAAGTCGATGAGCTTTAATATTACTTGGTTTACGGTTACTGCTCCGCAACCTACGGCGGCAAACATTTCCTCTTCGGTCGAGAACGACATTTTCTGACTTAATCTTTCGAAGCTGATGGGGTTTAATAGATCGTCGAGGTTATAACCTCTGTTTTTCGCCTCTTGCTCCATCATAGATTTGCCGTCACGCTCGTTTTCGGCAGCCATACTCTTCTTGAAAAACGCCTTTATCTTCGCCTTAGCGCCCGAAGATTTAGCTATCCTAAGCCAGTCCCACGACGGACCTTTCGACGATTTCGATGTGATTATTTCAACGACGTCGCCCGTTTGAAGAGTGCTGTTTAACGGTACTATCTTTTCGTTTACCTTTGCGCCG
>CACXDQ010000135.1 GCA_902766475.1 uncultured Eubacteriales bacterium | reverse complement strand
TTATAAAAAATTGTATTATTTTGTTGCAATTCCCATTAAAATATTATATAATAGTAATGAGGGAAGGCACATAGATTAGTTTAATCTGCGTACTATTTAAATTAAAACGGGACAAGTATAAAGTGGTAAGAAGAAGAGCGAGAAATATCTTAATACTTATTTTGATCATCTACACGCTTGTGGGGATAGCTTTCTTCTTTTTCGTAAGACAAGTTCAGCGTGATTTTAAAGAGGAAATGACCGTCGAGATACACGGCAATACCACGTCGGTGCTTGCGGTGGACAACCTCAACTTAAAGCCGGGCGAATACCGTGAATATGCCGTAAACCTCAAAAGCGACGCCGACGTCGAATATACGATAGATCTCGATTTCGTGGAAACGAACGACGGCGGGCTGAAAAATTTTATCAATACGGAAATAAGATGCCTTGACGAAACGCATACGAAAACGCTTAGCGATCTTTTGAACGGCGAAGAGAAGATAACCTTTAATTGCCCTCTTCAAAAAAACGTAGTTACGCAAATATTTATTCGCTATTATATGCCCATAGAAACGGGCAACGAAGCGCAGGGCACGGCGGCGAGCTTCAACGTGGTGCTGACGTGCAGTAAAGGATAAAAAAATGGCTGAAAAGAAGAATTCTTCAAAGAAAGTTTTAAACGTGATTTTAGACGTGGTCGTTTATGCGTTTATAATATTTGCGGCGGCAACGGTTATTTTGACGATGTCGTCCAAGCGTGACGACGACGGGGCGATAAGTATCTTCGGTATGCAGATGAGGATAGTAATATCCCCGTCAATGGAGAAATGCGACGAAACGGACGTTTCCGCATACAAGATAAAGGATATACCCGTAAAGTCAATGGTGTTTATCGAACTCGTGCCGGAAGACGATGAAGAGGCGAAAGAATGGTACGGTAAATTGGAGATAGGCGACGTATTGACGTTTAAATACAAATACGTTACTCAGGAGACCATAACCCACCGTATAACGGACATAAAGCAAAAGCAAAGCGGCGGATATATCATCTACCTCGAAGGCGACAATAAATCGAGCGACGCAAACACTTTAAAGCAAGAAATCGATACCGACGAAGCCGAAACGTCGCCGAACTACGTCATAGGAAAAGTAACGGGGCAAAGCCGAGTTCTCGGATTTCTGGTCTATTCGATAAAGCAGCCCGTGGTAATGGTATTGCTTATAATATTGCCGTGTGCGATAATAATAATCTTACAGATAATAAAGATAATAAACGTTTTGACGGCGGACAGAAAAAAGCGTGCCGCAGAAGAAAAGGCGAAAGCGGAAGAGGACAAGAAACGGCAAAGCGACGAGATAGAAGAGCTGAAAAAACAATTAGCCGCATTGCAGCAAGCAAATAACGGCGCAGATAGTAGCGGCGAAACTAACGAAAATAAATAAGATCAAAAGGGAGAAACGATATGGAAACGTGGATAATCATCTACATAATTTTCGCAATTTTGATATGCGTTTTCGCAATGGTCTACGTTGCGAAAGAATTCGTTTACGACGCAATCGAAAGGCGCAGAGAAAGACGCCGTGAGAGGGCGGCGGCGGAAAACACCGAAGATAGCGCCGATAAAACCTTTTCGGCAGACTATGCCATCGTCCCGAAAGGAATGATGCTCGTGCCCGTCGATTATGCGATAAAAAGCGAAGTTTCCGCCACGCAGACGGACGCACCGAAAAACGAATTGCCCGCCCACGAAACGGACGAAAACGCATTGGTCATAAGCAGAGCGGAAACAATGACGATAGACGAGGCGTATGCAAAGCTCAGCCGTGAACAGAAAAAATATTTCGACGGTTTGCTTTCCTATGCCTTATCGAAAGAAAATGCGGCAAAATTCCCGTCAAAAACGGAAATAAGCGTAAGGGCGGCAAGAAAGCCCATAATACGGATTTTTGTGAGAAAAGGCGTTACCGTCGCCGCTTTCCGCCTTGAAAACGACCTTATGAAAGAATTCCGCAAAAACGGTGCGGAAACAAAAATCACGGTACGGGATACGAAGATAAATATCGTAGACAATGCGGCATACGAAACGGCGAAAGGGCTTATAGACGTCGCCGAGGAAAACAACAAGCGTGAAAAGGAAGCGGCTGAAGAAGCCCGCAAAAAACGCTTGGCGGAAAGAAGAAAAGCAAGAGGTTAAATCGATATCAAATCGTTTTAATAAAAAAATATTAAAAGGAGGTTAAATTATGGAAAAATGGAGAAGAAGACCAAAGACAATTATCCTTGCCCTTGCGGTCATCGTACTTTGCACGTCGCTTATCGTAGGCGGAACGTTTGCACTTTTTACCGATAAAGTTGCGGTAAACAACCATTTGCAAGCCGGGACGCTTAATATAACGCTTATAAGAACAGCACATTCGTATAAAGCTCTCGACGAAAAAGGCTATCTTGCGACCACCGCAGTGGCGGAAGAAGAGAAAAACGTCGAAGACGAAGATTTCGAAAATGCGTTCGATCTGCCGGAAGGCGCTTTGATAGCGCCGCAAAGCGTTTTGTCCGCAACGTTCGAGATACGCAACAACGATACCGTCGCTTTCAATTATTCGGTAGCCCTTACCGTAAAGGACAGCACGGGCAACGTTCTTGAAATTGCCGATTTTACGGAACTCAACAAACAATTAAAACTCGAACTCACCGACGCAAGCGGCAATACCACTTCACGCAACGGCGACGCCGAGAACGCCGCTAACAGCATTTCGGCAAACGGCGCAAAAGTCGTGGAAGTGGGAGGCAAGGAAACGTTTACAGTGAAATTGACGTTTATCGACAATACGGCGATAAACAATCTCGCACAAGGACAAAACGTCTATTTCGACATAGTAGTTTCGGCAACTCAGGTGACGGAACGCACACAAAACCCTTGACAAATAAAAAATTAAAAAGGAGAAAACAATGAGCAAAAAGAAAACATTGCTTTCCGCAATTCTTGCGATAGCGTTCTGCATGTCCCTTATCGCAGGCAGCAC
>CACXDQ010000134.1 GCA_902766475.1 uncultured Eubacteriales bacterium | reverse complement strand
TGCTTATTTCCGAAGTTTTGGGCGTAAACAAAGAATATGAAATTGTTACCGAAGAATATACGGAAACCGTTTATCTCGGATATCGCTATATGTACGATGATGAGAATGAAAGAGAATATTTCGCAAAAGCAGTCGTAGACGAAAACGGCGTACCCGTAAGGGACGATAACGATGAATTGATCTTTGAAGAGATCTCCGCAGAAGACCTTGAGAAAGCGAGAGCTATCATCGAAAAAGAATACGTTGAAGAGTTTTATGGCAAAGCTCAATCGCTTGTTTTGTCCTCTGTAATGACCATTACCGAAACGGGCGCAAACGTAAACTTCGACAATAAAGACAACTATCCTATCGATAGCGAGATAGGCGAAAACTTCGAGATCACGTTGGGCGAAAAAGTGGCTAAGCTCGACGAAGTTGTCGGCAAAGAAGAAAACTACGTCTTTGAAGAGCCGTTCGAGTTTTACGTTACCGTAACCGTCAAAGGCGAAAACGGAGCAGACATAAGCGTGAGCTTGAATGTAAAAGCATCCAAGATAGTAGTTGTCTGGGACGCAGATTACTTTATCAACAAATAAATTGCTTTATCAACAAATAAAAATAAGGAGATATAAAAATGGGTTTCGTAAAAGCAATGGATGATTTGCCATGGATACTCAAAGTCATTCTCGCCCTTCCCGGGCTTGACCTTGTGTGGGCTATTTACCGTATCGTTAAAGGCGTTGTCAAAGGCAATACCGTTACCTTGATCGCAGGTATCGTATGGCTTTTGGTCGGCGGCTGGACGATCTTCTGGCTTGCGGATCTTATATTCACGATTTTGAACAAACCGCTTCTCTTTGCGGACTAATAAGAGTTTTAAAGCGCCTTGCCCGTCGGGAAACCGACGGGCAAGGCGCTTTTTCGTTTGCCCTCTTTTTCTGTTGACAATTTTTAAAAAAAAGGGTATAATATATTGGATAAATCACTATTTGATAACAAATGAAACACTTGGGAGAAGAAAATGGAAGCGATTTTAAATTTCATTGTCGATAATTTGTTATACTTCATTATCGGCGCAGTGGCGGTAGTTCTTATCGTCGGGCTAATCATTATGATAAAGCTCGTCAAAAAGGCAAAGCGCCGTAAAGATTCCGAATACGAGAAGATAGCTCAGAGCGCACAGATCATTTCGGACAACATCGAAGAGGACGGCGAAGCCACCGTTTCGAGGAGAAAGGGCGACAGCGATCTCAGCTGGCTTAAAGACGATCTGTCTGTAGACGCCGACAGCTACGTCGAAACGGTCGAAAAGTCGGACAAGCCCAAAGATGAGAACGTGAAACTCTTTAAAAAGGCGGTCGGCAAGTGGATAGTTAAGGAAAAGGGCGAGGGAGAATTCGTCGCTTATCTTTACGCCAACAACGGCGAAGTGATACTTACGAGCGAGATATATTCTACCGCCGACGGAGCTAAAAAAGGCATTGCCACAATTCGCAAAAACGCAGTTAAAAGCGGCGAATTTCAGATTTACAGCGATAAAAACGGCAGATATTATTTCAAGCTTAAAACTTCGGGCAACAGGCTTTTATGCGTGGGCGAAACCTATCAGGCGAAGAGCCTCTGCACAAAAGCCGTCGAATCGGTCAAGAGATTTGTCGATTCTCCCATTGCCGACGAGGTGGAGAGCGATATTACCGTTATAAAGTATCAGCCCAAAGACGAAGAGGGCAAAGACGGCTACAACGGCAAGTGGACCATTTTGGAAAACGCCGACGGCTCGTTTGTCGCTCAGCTCTTTGCGTCTAACGGAATACTTCTGTTAAACAGTGAAAATTATCAGTCTTATGCGTCGGCAAAGGCGGCGATACAGACCATTACGAACAATGGTTTAAGCGGAAATTTCATAATAGACAGCGACAAGAAGGGCAGATATTTCTTCAAACTCCGCAACGGGCAGAAAACGACGCTCTGCATAGGCGAAACTTACGCAGAACTCGAAGCTTGTCAAAGCGCCGTGGACAGCGTGTACAGATTTTTGAAAACCGCCAAGCTTGCGGAATGATATCGGAGCGATTGTACAATTTATAAAATACGAGGTAAATAAAAATATTTACAGCCCGCCGCATTTTGCGAAAATGCGGCGGGCTGTTGTTTTTGTTTGATTTTATGTAGCATGCAATTATTTTTTTTGCCGTTTAAGAAAATATCTTTGGGAAAATTATGATAGTTGATTATATTTAAACATGTTTTTCAAGCGATTTTTCCTTATATGTTTGCACAAGTTGTACACTTTGAATTTCATTCGGCTATATATATTTTTTAATTACATTTTTTTATACCTATTTTGTGATAGGCTGTAAAATCGATAAGGGAACATCATATAGGATGTCGATTGTGTTATTATTTTCATCAAGCATTTCTAAATAACATAAGTCTTTATATAACTCTATAATAATGCCGAAAGATCCTGTTTTGTATTTATCAAAATCTTCTTTAATTGATACTTTATCATAAATTTTCATACGATCACCCCTTTTTATCCGGATAAGCGGTTATTTGCCATTAAGTTTCCTCAAAAAGAATTTTGATAATTTTAGCTTTTTCTTCAACAGATAATTTTGTCTTATTGCGAGCTACAATATTATAGGTTTCTTCATATGCATTGGCGTTGGATAATTCATCGGATTCACCGGACAGATAAGAAGAGGG
>CACXDQ010000133.1 GCA_902766475.1 uncultured Eubacteriales bacterium | reverse complement strand
TTTCGTAAACTATATCGAAGGTACCGATTGCGAGAAAAATACCTCTTTCGGTAAAGTCGCCGTAAAGTGGAAGATGAAGAAGGGCAAATTTACGATGAGGCTTGTCGTGCCGGATGGCTTAGAAGCCGAAATGAAGCTCGGCGAGGTTTTCGGAGAAATAAATTGTTACGACGGCAAAAAGGAAGTTTTGATCAACTTGAACGACGGCGAAGGCATACTTCCTTCGGGAACTTGGGACATAAAGAATTTCTGAAATGCCCGTTAATCGACTTATATAGGGGCTTTTTGATAAAAATAAACATAATTTGACAATATAGGACAATAAAAAAGACGGCTTTCAAGCCGTCTTTTTTGACTGTTAAAGATGAATTTTAAAACTGCCGAAGTCGAATATTCCGCTTCCGTGGCATAGCTTGCCGTCGGCGTTTATCTCTGAAAACGCTTTTTCAATTTCTTCGGTTATCGAAACGTCAATATCAATAGAGTAATGAGCGGGCAAAATGCGCTTTATCGGGTAAGATTTGATTTTTTGAATTGACTTATAAAATTGCTCGGGAGAAGTTGTCGGGTAAAATGCGTCGAGGCAACCTCTGTAAATTAAATCGCCGCTGAAAAGATAGCCCCTTTCTCTCTCGTGAAAACAACAATGCCCGGGAGAGTGCCCCGGCGTGTGTATTACGGAAATCTTTCTTCCGCCGAGATCGATAGTATCTCCGTCGTTTAATATGACGTCGGGCTTAACGCTGTAAATTTTATAATTTTCAACGTTAAATTCGAGCGGAAAATCACACGGAAATTTTGTGAGGTTTTTCTTTACTTCGTTTAAAGTCAGAGGAAATTTACCGCTAAGCCATTCCTTTTCATCCTTAAATACGGCGATTTTGTCAAAGAGGTGATGACCGCCGATATGATCCCAATGAACGTGCGTCGAAGTGGCAATGACGGGGAGAGAGGTTATGCCGTCAACGACGTTTTTAATATTTGAAACGCCAAGCCCCGAGTCGATAAGCAAAGCTTTATCATTGCCCAAAAGCAAATAGCAATGGGTTTGTTCAAAATGTTTGTATTCGCTGATAGCAAACGTTTCGCTATCGATTTTTTCAACGGTAAACCAATCATTCATAATCGATCATATTATAGCACGTTAAACCAAAATACGCAAGTTAATGTGTTGAAAAGATAAGTCGTTTATACTGCAAAAAAAGAAGTATAAAGCATAGAACTTGATATGATGGTAATTTAAAATAAAACGCTTAAAGAATGAATGTTTTTTATCCGTAATATGTATCACCTTTTTCTACGTTACATCTTTTACAGAGCGTTTGAAGATTATCGTATGTGCTTTTACCTCCTTTTGCGATGGGCTTAATATGGTCGATTTCCAATTCGTTATAAGCAGAGCCTCTTGTGCCGCAAAGTCGGCAACGGTAACCGTCACGCTTATAAATCGAAAATCTCATTTTGTTTGAAACTCTGCCTCTTTCAACTCTGCAAATTGCGTCCCAAATTTCTCTGTCAGCATAAAAAGCACCGACTCTGTTGTTTACTTTTTTTATTAAATCATATATTATATCGGAAGTAAAAATCGCACTTTTTCGATATTGCTCATAGCCGTTGATATTTGTAAGACTTAAAATTATTTTTATAGAAAAATCTGTTACCGGATATAATATCGCTTTCTCAAACAATTTTTTTTCAATTTTACATAAAGCGTCATATTGTTTTTGATTTTTAACTGAATCAAATTTACCGAAACTTTCTATTTTTGATATTTTGTCTGAATAAACGGTATATTGTTTTTTGTTATAGTTTGCCTTTTTTATTTCGTTGATATATTCGTATCTTTTAAATTGAAGCTGATAGATAAGATAATCTTTGCATGAAATGCTTTCATAGAAAATTTGATTATCGTAAGAATGGCTCTCGATTATCTTAGGAATTATGTTAAAAGCGAAAGAATCGTTTATAACATTTAATTCTTTAAGCGCAACGCTATTTTCTTTGACAAAATAATATTTCTTTCTTTTTTGATTGGAAAAGTGATTATAAAGTAAATATACAGTTACTGTAATTGCAATAAATATAGCAATAAATAATAATAAATTGACCATAAAACACCTAATGCATATATTATTTTTATTATAACATATAAAAAGAAAAATGTAAAATAATTTTTATCTTTTACTCTTAACGGTATTTGTCGTTGCGAAGCAAGGTAAACGAAGCGAAGCGGAGTGCTACGTTATTTCATTCTACTGTTATTTGCATAAAAAGTGACGACGCTTTCAGCGTCGTCGTGATAGTGGTGCGAGCAACAGGACTTGAACCTGCACGGTTGCCCAATGGATCCTAAGTCCATCGCGTCTGCCAATTCCGCCATGCTCGCTTGTTTTCTATAAAATATTAGCACATTTTGCTTTTTAAGTCAATAAAATAAACCGCTTTGACTTACTTTTTTAAATTCATTGATTTTTTCTCTATCTTCTGATATAATTAGCATATATAATTCAATGAGGTGATATATGAAAGTTCTGATTATCGACGGCTCGCCGAGAAAGGGCGGAAATTGTTCTATTCTTGCAGATAAGCTCCTTTCTTCTTTTGAAAAATTCGGCGTTGACACCGAAATATTTAAAGTCGGCGCAAAGGAGATAAGGGGTTGCGTCGCTTGCGGTTATTGCCACACCCACGGTGAATGTGTATTTAAAGACGAGGTGAACGAGCTTTCGGGCAAGTTTTGTCATGCCGACGGGCTTATCGTCATTTCCCCCGTATATTACGGCTCACCGAACGGAAGCATAATCTCTCTTCTCGACAGACTTTTTTACAGTTCTCACTTTGAAAAGCGGTACAAGGTCGGGGCGGCGTTCGCCGTTGCGAGGCGTGCCGGAACGGTCAGTTCATTCGACGTATTAAATAAGTATTTCATGTTAGCCGAATGAAAATAAGATTGAACTCGTTAAAACGACTGAATTTCGGCGTATTTCAGCAAATTCTCACTCGATGTATTTGTATACACCTTCGCTCGCCTTTACTAAAATCCAC
>CACXDQ010000132.1 GCA_902766475.1 uncultured Eubacteriales bacterium | reverse complement strand
TGCCCCATCGTGTTGAATTGAAGAACTCCGCTTGCCCAATACTGCACTGACGAGAAAGAATATTCCGCTCCGTTGAGCGTTGCGGTGATATCCGTATCGGTTATCACGCCCTCGGTGAAGCCGTCAAGCGCCATGCTTATCTGTACTACCGTATTTGTGGTATATCCGACAGCGGTTACGCTGAATTTCATATCGGGAACGTAAACGTCGGTGGTATAAGTCCATTTGTCGCCAACCATCTTCAAGCCGAAATCTGCGGCTAAAACGTATTCATAGCCGTTCATAGCTATCGTAGAGCCCGCCTTTACGGTGATTATATCGCCCTCGGTCGGGTTATGCCCCATCGTGTTGAATTGAAGAACTCCGCTTGCCCAATACTGCACTGACGAGAAAGAATATTCCTTGCCGTTGAGCGTTGCGGCGATATCCGTATCGGTTATCACGCCCTCGGTGAAGCCGTAGAGCGCCTTGCCTATCTGAATTGCGGTGTTATTAGTATAGCCGACGGAAGTTATCGTGATATTCGGGTTGGGAACGTATTCGGGATATTCTTCCGATCCGGTCCACTTTTCGCCGTCCCAGACGACGTAATAATTTTTGTCTATAACGTAGACGTTATTGTTCTTTTCGGACAAGATATAACCCTTTTCGATGATGATGGCTTCGGTCTTTTCCAAGCCCGAGAAGCCCGAATAATGTAAGCACTTGCCGACGTCGCTGTACGATACGCTTACGCTTCTGCCGCTGTTGAAACGGGTGTTGAAGTACGTTCCGAGAGGTATCCATTCCGTTTCGTCTACCCTTTCGAGGTCGAGATCTGCGCCGAACTGGTAATAGTTGGAAGCGCCGCCCCTCAACGTGAGCGTTAAGTTCTCGTAATTTCTCCAACCGCCATTGAGCCAAATAGCCGTTACGTTATTTACCAAAACGCCCGTCTTGCCGCCGATCTCTATTATTGCGCCGGCTTTTAAGGAGAAAATCATTCCGTCCTCAGGTTGACCGTTTGCGGTAAACGTCATCTTGCCGTCCTTATATTGTGCGGTACACTCTATCGCATAACCGCCGATAGTAAGATCAGCCGAAACAAAGGTTATTTCGCCCTCGCCCATAGTGCTGTCGGCGTAAACTTCGAGCGAAGTGCCCTCACTCGCCGCAACCGCCTTGGGTGCGATCGTTCCCTCTATTATCGAAAGCTCCGTTCCGCTTACGTAGACCGCAACGTCGTTATAGAGTATATACGCCGCACTGTCGGTAATTATCTTCCAACCGCCACGGACGATGAGCGTTCCGCCCAAGTTTTCGCCCGAAATGACGAGTTCGCCGTTTAGGGCGGTAGCCGTCGCATCGATCGCCTCGCCGTCCTTTACGAGCGCAAAGCCTACCACAACGCCGTTTTCAATGCCGCCAAGCTTTATTGCGATCTTGCCATCGGAAACGCCGGTTACGGTCAAGTCTTTAAGTCCGTCGGGAAGAAGTTTCCAACCGGTGCCGGTATATATCGCATTGAGTTCACAGTCGATAACGACTGCTTTGCCGTTATAGTAAACGACAGCTCCCCTCTTCAAGGTAACGACCTTGCCGACGTGGGCTATATTGTTTACGGTTATCGTCATATTGCCGCCCGAATAACCGAGAAGGGCAAAGCCTTCCGCCTTTATTCCGTCGAGGAGTATCTCTCCGTCGAATCCGAGAACGGTGTTGTCGTTTTCGGCGCCGAAGTTATAGAAGCCCGTAAACTGGAACAACGTGTCAGCGGTGTAACCTACGCTTAAAGCGGAGATATTTTCCGAAAGCGTCATCCAGCCCGAAGAAGTTTTTACGGCGGTGTAATCGAAATTGTAGACCGATTTGCCCGCACCCTGTTTGCCGCCGTTAAGCTTCAATACCGAGCCTACGCCGTATTCGCCCTCGGGAACTACTACGGTTATTGCGCCGCCGCCTACCCAAATGCTTTCCGCACTTATCTCATTTCCGTTTACGGTAGCCGTAAAGCCGCTTGCGGGAAGCTCAACGGAGATATTGTCGTTCAAAGCGAAAGATACGGTAGCACCCTCGCCGGAAACGCCCTTGATTCCGTCGTCCTCGAGATATATCTCGCCGAAGTTTACCTTGACGGGGCCGGAAAGTCCGCCGCCGCCGAATACTATATTGATACCTTTTAAGCTGTCCGCTTTATTGTAAGCGGAAAGGTTTATCTCTACGGTGAGTGTCTTGCCGATGTCGTCCTCGACGAGCGCCTTGGAGGCAAGGAGCGTCCTCGTATTCCAATCGAAGAACATAAGGTTTTTATAGCTTACGTTGTCGACGGCTAAGGTTATGACCATCTTTTCAGCCGCCTTGACGTCTACCGCCTTGGGGAACCGAACTTTTACCGCCGATACGACGCCCGCTGCGCCCTGTCCTACTTCGACAGCCATTTTGCCGTCGTTCATGTATGCGTCGAGGTATTTGGGAATATAGTTGAAATCGTCCTCTTTAAAGGTTATCTTGTCGCTCAAAAGGCGTTCGTACAAAATATCGTCGAACGTCGCAACGTAGCCGGTCGGAACTTCAACGCCGTAAATTATCGTTGCGCTTTCGCCGTCGAGCATCTTTACTCCGTCGCCGAGCGCCGTAACGGTAACGTAGCCCTTTGCCGCCGTAAATGCGTATTCGGTAGCGGTAACGACTTTACTCTCGCCGTTTTCCTCTACGAGATAGCCGACTGCGCCCTCAACTTCGTTCCAGACAGCCTTTTCGCCGTCGAGTTCAAGCTCGACGCTCGCCGCCTTTTCGGCAATGGAGATGCTGTCGATATACAAAGTCATATTCTCGGAAGAGGCGTTGGATCTGCCGAAACAGAACTGCAATACGTTTATATCGCCGTTTTCCTCGTCGGTGTAGACCAAAAATTCAGCCGTTTCACGGTCTATATAATAGGTTTTCCAAACGCCCGTTTCAAAGCCGTCAACCTTGTAGAGCATCGTTCTGTCGTAGCTGTCGAGCGTAACCGATTGCGGCATATATACGTTGCCGGCAAAGCGCATTACGTCTACCCCACCGCCCCGAACGTAAGCTTTGACGGCGAGATACTTGCCGTCGAGGTCGGAAAGCTTGAAAGATTTAGCGAGCTTTACGCTTACGGAATTGAGCTGAGTGCTTCTGTTAAAGCCGAGATCGATGGCGATAACGCCGTTTGCGCCCTCATACTCTTCGAGATAGGTTTCGTTCATCTGGTTGAGTATGGAATACGCCGAGCCGACGTCGCCCTCTTTGATATAGTTCTCATAGCCTGCCGAAGAGAAGTCGGCTAAAACGCCCTCTTCGGGCTCTTCGGCTTGCCACGAATAGTTCTTCACCTTCCACGACACCGATTTTTCGGCTGAATTGCCGTTGTCGTCGATAGCCGTTACGGTATAGATAAATCTGCCGTAATCTTCAACGGCATATTCACGGGTGATAGCGCTGTAAGTCCATTCCCTTTCAACGCCGTCGGCACCGATGAATTTGAGTACGGAATAGTCCTCGGAAGCGGCGCCGCCCCAGAAGAGGTCGTGAACGTTATAGTTCGGAAGGGGCTGAGCGGGCATTCCCTCTTCATAGAAGATACCCGAAGAAACGTCGGTGAATTCTATTTCGGGGGGAGTGGTATCGACAACGCTGAAAGTGCGCTTTAAAGTGGCTTTGCCGTATGAGTATTCAAACGTATAATCGCCTATG
>CACXDQ010000131.1 GCA_902766475.1 uncultured Eubacteriales bacterium | reverse complement strand
CGAAATTTTCTCTCAAACTCTGCCGCAAAAATTCAAGTTCCGGATAATCTCTCGACCTCTCAACCATATCGGCACAAAAAATAATTTTTTCGAGCTTTGTCATCTCCGGTCTGCCCGTCGTATGATAACGTATTGCGTTTAAAACTTCATTATCCGTTACACCCAATATCTCACGAGCAACGTATTCGCCCAAATATTGATGAATTACGGGTTGCGGAACGTTTTCCGGCAATTTAAAACCATCGAAATCTCTGTAATCGAGATATTTTGCGCAGTCATGAAGTAACGCCGCAAGCAAAGTTTTGTATGAGTCAACGCCGAGTTTTTTTGCAAAAGCGAGAGATGCCAATATAACCCCTTCGGTGTGAAACACCCTCGACGGCTTTAAGTTTTCGGATATAAATTTAAAATATTTATCGGCGGGATAAACGTTGTTTTTTATAACGTATTCGTTCACCTCGGGGCTTGTCATATGCGAAGTGTCTAAACCGAGCATCCTCGAAGTTTTGTATTCCGTACTCGACATATCTTTGCCGATATAAGAAATTTTAGTTATTTCGTCGGGAAATTTTCGATGAAACTCACTTATCGCCTCATCAGCCGAAATGTTTTCACCATTTCTCGAACAGAGAACAAGCTTGACTTTTTTCAATATTCTATCGGGAAATTTCCACTTATCGAAAGAAGTAAGCATATCCGTGCCGAGCAGAAAATAAATATCGGCACACGGATAGACCTCCGCAAAATGTTCGACTGTCAGATAAGTATAACTCTTACCCTCGTTTTGTATTTCATAATCGCTTATAACGACGTTTTTCATACCACAAAAAGAAAGCCTGCACATCTCAATTCTGTCAGACGGAGAAGCGCAAAACAGCGTTCTTTTATGCGGCGGCTCAAATGTCGGAATAACTATAAATAAATCGGGCGATAGTTCGTCGTCGCACGCCTTAGCCATATTTATATGTTCGATATGCGGCGGATCGAACGTTCCGCCGAAAATCACTATCTTTTTGACCATATTTTTATTTTAACATATTCTTTAACTATTTTCAAGTTTATAAATAATAAATTTGTCAATAATTTTATTATGTTCAAATATAAATTACCTTATTTATCGGACGGGATATTCGTCTTTATAACAAGTTTCTTTTTATCGTTTACCATATTTAATTTTTATATTGGAATAAGATGGGCGGCTATAATTTTATCGCTCGATCTTACGGTTGCCATAACGATGCTTTACGCTTTTAACGCAAAGAAAAAATACGGTAAAATGACAATAAAGTTCTCCGACAGAAAAAAAGCGGAAAATTTACTTGATTTTTTGTGTCTGTCAAGCGACGAAATTATAGCGAAGAAAATTTCAGAACACCTAAAAAATAACGACTTTGAAGTTATATATACCGAGAAATACAAAATACGCTGTAAAGACAAGACGATTTTTTACGTTTTCAAATATGACGACGTTTCCAAACAGGATATAGCCGACGTTTTCAAATCAAAAGACAGAGATGAGCAAATTGAATTATGGTGTGTCAAAATATCCGACGAAGCTATGAAATTTGCCGAAAAGATTTTTGGAAAACATATAAAAATCGTTGATTTTAAAATGATTTTTCAAATGTTTTATACTGATAAAATTCAGCCGCTGACATTGCCTCAAACAAAAGATATAAAGGCGTTTCTCCTAAGCCTTAAACAATCATTCGACAGAAAAAAATCCAAAGGCTACGCCGTATACGGCGTAGCCTTACTGGCAATGAGTTATTTCGTCTTTTATCCGCTCTGGTATATAATTAGCGGAAGCTTGTTTTTAATTTATGCTTTGATAGTAAGATTTTTCGCACCGAGTGATAAAGAGCTTAATCAAAATTTATATGTTTAACACCGTCTTTATGGCTCAATCTGTACAATACGATTTTATGTCCCACGACGCATACCACTTCCGCACGAAGGGCTTTTGCGAGATCTTCGGCAACATATTTTGCATCATCATCGGAATTTCTCAAAACCGACACCTTGATAAGTTCTCTTTTTTCAAGAGCGTCGGAAAGCCCTGAAATCATACTGTCGCTTAAACCACCCTTTCCTATCTGCCCTATCGGTTCGATATTTTGCGCAAGCGAGCGGAGCTTGCTTCTCTGTTTTGACGTAAACATATTTTCTCCTTTAATCGACAAAATCAAATTCTATATCACCTATTATAACGGTATCACCGTCTTTTGCGCCCTTTCTTCTCAACCCGTCTATAACCCCGTAATACTTCAAAGTTTTCTGCATATACGCAAGCGAATCCATATCGTTCAAAACGACGTTTCTCGTCAATAGCTTGACAATGGGGCCGTCGACGATATATACGTTATCCTCTTTGTCGTATTCTATGTTATACTCGGTAGGATTAGCCTTTTCATACTTAAATTCTTCATGTTCGATCGGCTTAGGCGCAGGAAGAGTGCTTAAAATCTTCATTATCTCATCGATAAGCTCTTTAAGCCCCTCGCCTTTTACGGCTGAAACGGTAAACACTTTGCGCCTGTAATTAAGGCGCTTTTTAAATGCTTTTATATTCTCATCGGCGCCGTAGATGTCGCATTTGTTTAAAACAATGATCTGAGGTCTTTTAGCAAGCTCTTTGGAGTATTTTTTAAGCTCCTTATTTATCTGCTTATAATCCTCGTAAGGATCTCTGCCCTCTATCCCCGATATATCGACGATGTGAACAAGCATTCTCGTTCTCTCGATGTGTCTTAAAAACTCAATGCCGAGCCCGGCACCGTCGGCGGCACCCTCTATAAGCCCCGGAATATCCGCACATACAAAGCTATCGTCATAGTGTTTGACAACGCCTAAATTAGGAGATAAAGTCGTGAAATGATAGTCGGCAATCTTAGGTTTTGCCCCGGAAATTTTTGAAAGAAGCGTAGATTTTCCGACGTTAGGAAAGCCTATCAGCCCAACGTCGGCTATCGTTTTAAGCTCCAAAATAACCTTCTTTATTTCGGTTTTTTCGCCCGTCTGGGAAAAGTGAGGTGCGTGCCGTCTGCTCGTGCAAAATCTGACGTTACCCTTACCGCCGCTTCCGCCCTCTAAGACGAGGTGCCGCTCACCGTCGTAATAAATATCGCAGATTATCTTTCCGCTTTCGCTGTCCTTTACGACCGTACCGAGCGGAACACCGATATAAATGTCCTCGCCATCCTTACCGTGTCTGTTATTGGGCTCGCCCTTACCGCCGTTTCCGGCAACATATTTATGCTTGAAGTGGAATTCAAGCAAACTTGTCTTGTGTCTGTCGCCGACAAAATAAACGTTTCCGCCTCTGCCGCCGTCGCCGCCGTCGGGACCGCCGTTCGCAACGCCTTTATAGCGCATAAACGAAGTCATTCCGTCGCCGCCGTCGCCCGACTTCAATAAAATACTCTCTTTATCAACAAACATATTATAATTCCTTATTCTTGTATTCGCAAAGCGAAGATATCGAACATCCTTTACAATTTGGTTTTCGAGCCGAACAAACCTTTCTACCGTGCCAGATCAAACAATGGTGCATTTTAGACCATTCGTTTTCGGGTATTCTCTTCATCAGATCTTTTTCGGTAGCAAGCGGATTTTTGCCCTTTGAAAGCCCTATTCTTCCCGCCACTCTGAAAACGTGCGTGTCCACGGCTATTGCGTTTCCGTTAAACCCAACGCTGTAAACGACGTTAGCCGTCTTTCTTCCGACGCCGGCGAGCGACCTGAGATTTTCGAGATCCGACGGAACTTCGCCGTTGAACTTCTCTACTATATCCTTTGACGCCGAAATAATGTGTTCCGCTTTGCTGTGATAGAGCCCGCAGGAAAAAATATATTTTTCAAGCTCTTCGATATTCATCTTTGCCATTTCTTGCGGAGTGTTCGCCCTCTTAAAGAGTACATCGGTAACCTTATTTACTCGCTCGTCGGTACACTGAGCAGACAAAATAACCGCAACGAGAAGCTCAAAAACACTGCCGTAAGTTAAAGCAGGTTTTGCGTTGGGATAAGTCTTTTCAAGTATCTCTGTTATTTCGAGCGCCTTTTTACCGTTCATAACTTTCTCCGAAAGTAAAATTTCAATAATATTTTATCATAAAAAAGGTTATTTCACAAATAAAATCGGGCTAAAAATAAAAAATAAAGATTTATGGCGTCAAATTCTCGTAACAGACATTGAAAGACCTCTGTTTTCAACTCTGTAAAATGCAACGTGACCGCTTAGCCCTCGGTTAAAGCATATCTCTTCAACTCTCGATTTGTACGGGCAAGAAAATTTTATCGACAATCCGCAACCGATATGCGCCCTTGTGGGCGTATTTATAATGGAATACTGCAAACCGCCGTAAGACAAAGCGTCCGCAAGCTCATATACCATCGTCCTCGATTTCAAAACCGCAATACAATATATCATCAGCGTAATTCTCCTTGGTATTTTCTTTTGATTCGCTAATATAATATATTATAACATAAATAAAAATGCTTGCTTGCAAGGGCATTTTTATGATTGCTTTTAGAAAAACGTCCGAAGTTTTCAACAGAAAAGTTCGGTAAAACCACAGGTTTTTGTTTGCGCTTAGCAAACATACGCTTGCAGTATAACATAAATAAAAATGCTTGCTTTATGGAGCATTTAAAAAATATAGGTAAATATGATTTATTTTGACAATGCCGCAACGGGCGGCTATAAACCCAAAAAATCGATAGAAGCGGCGATTTACGCAATGAATAATTTAAGGGCAAACGCAGGGAGAAGCGGACACAAACTTTCCATTGAGGCAGAAAAAATAATTTATTCGGCAAGAAAAACACTATGCGATTTTTTCGGCGCAGACGATCCGTCTAAAATCATATTCACACATAACTGCACCGCCGCACTCAACGCCGCCATATTCGGAAAATTCAAGGATGGAGATCACGTTATCACGACGGTTACGGAACACAACTCCGTATTAAGACCTCTATACGAATTGAAGAGAAGAAACACGATCGAACTGACGATAGTCGAGCCGAAAACAGACAGAATTATGTTTGAAGATATTATGCCTCATATAAAGAAAAACACTGCCGGCGTAATAGTAAACGCCGTTTCAAACGTTACGGGGCAAAAGAATGATTTCGAGGAAATCGGGAAAAAGCTTTACGGAAGCAACATATGCTTTATAGTTGACGGAGCGCAAGCCGCAGGACACGTACCGATAAATATCTCCAAACAAAATATCGACGTTTTATGCGTTGCCGGACATAAGGGGCTATTGTCCGTTCAAGGAGTCGGAGCTTTGATATTGGGTAAAGACGTCAATTTATCACCGACCGTTTTCGGCGGCACGGGGATAGACACGTTCAACGAAAATATGCCCGCCGATTATCCGGAAAGGCTTGAAGCCGGAACGCTTAACCTCCCTTCTATAAATTCTCTTTTATGGGGAATAAAACATCTACAAAGCGAGATAAACAAGATATCGTATTCAATGTTATGTATGACGGAAAACATTATAAAATCTTTGAAAAATATTGAGTTTTTAAAAGTTTTTTCAAATTCAAACGAAAGCGGCATCATATCTTTTTCCCACGATTACTATTCATCACAGGAGCTAAGCGGAATATTAAACGACAGATACGATATTGCCGTAAGAGGCGGTTTCCACTGTGCGCCGCTAATGCATAAGTTTTTAAAGACAGATAAAGACGGCTTAGTAAGGGTAAGCTTGTCCGTAAACAACAACAAAAAAGAAATTTCATCCCTTATATATGCGCTGAATGAAATTTCTAAAATATGATCATTAAATTTTCTTTATTTTTTTCACAATTCCATTAAGCGCTTTTTTCTGTATGTCCGTAAGCATCGGAGATATTGTCCGAGCAAAGTCGTCTATATCTTTGTCGGAAAGCGTTCCGTTCCTTCTCCCCTTTTCCGCTTCGGCAATTATTGCCGAAATAAGCTCGTCGCTGCTTTTGCCTTCAAATTTTGAAGCAAGTTCCGTAAACTTACTCATTGCGTCGCCGTTTAAACTTAAATTCTCTTTACTCTTCGGTTTAAAATCGTTAAAATCTTTCATATGATTTCCTCCGCTTAAAATATATCTATGCGGAAAAAATATAAAAATGTTATTTTGGTAAATATGAATATTTTGTTGTTTTTTTTGATAATGTTGTTTTTGGGCGGTAATAATTCGGGAAATCTTCTCGACGTACTTTTAAGGCTCGATTATAAATCGTTTGCTCCCGTTTTAAAACTTTTGGGTGTAAATCAGAAAATAATCGACATTCTCTCGTCAGACGAGCTTTCCTCGGCGTTAAGCGGAAATATAGACCTTCAAACAATACTAAAAGCCGTTTCTCTTTTATCATCTCATACCGAAAGTAAAGATGAAGAAAAAGAAAACGGCTTAAAAGAAACGAATGAAAGCGTAGATCCGGAAAGCGATTTTCTCGATCCGATAAAATCTGTTGCGCCAAGCGAGATCGAAGAAAGCTTAGGTAATTTTTTCGGTTAATTTTATCGCCGTTTTTAAGGCATAGTCGCCTTTATC
Source organism: uncultured Eubacteriales bacterium (assembly GCA_902766475.1). GTDB lineage: Bacteria > Bacillota > Clostridia > Christensenellales > Borkfalkiaceae > UBA10281. The sequence goes on along the minus strand of CACXDQ010000131.1, from coordinate 1,247 downwards.
CGGCTCGGCTTCTACGCATTTATCACCTAAAAGCGACTTTGTAAGCCCCACACCGTGTATGGTCTTGATCGATACGGGCCAATATATTTTAGCAGTGGTAAGCCTCAATGCGTCGCCCACGCCGTTATTTATAAACGTGGTCTGCATTATGCCCTTTCCGTAAGTTCTGTAAATATAAGCGTCGCCCGACTTAAAAGGCTCCAAAACCAACTTCACTATATCGTCCTCGTCGTAATCGAATACGGCGCCCATCAACGCTTCCGATGCGGAGGCGGAATTTGCATTTGCGATAAACACTATTTGTTTATAGCCGAACGAATCGTAATCTACTTTTCCGCTGTAAAAGTTTTCAACGGAAGCGTCTTTATAAATTGCCTTTGCGACAACTTGTTTTTCACCCGTTGGTCCATTAATGAGGTGCGAGGCTATATCTCTCATAATGCTTATATAACCGCCACCGTTGTTTCTCAAATCGAATATAAGCTTAGATCTTCCGTCCTTTTTAAACTTATCGAGGGCGTATTTTATTTGCCCGACGGCGCCGAATAAACCGTCTGCTTGACCGTTGAACGCCGAAAATTGTATATACCCGACGTCTCTCGGAATTTGCGTTTTTTCGCCGTTATCCCACTCGGTAAACTCTATCTGCCCGACGTTTTCTTTGCTGTCGGCAAAGCGGTAAGCTCCGTTTTCATCCATATATTTGACGAAAGTTTCGTTATATTCAGCTTTTTTCAAAACATATTCGGAAATTTCTCCGCTATAATCTATCTTTACGGTAAACTCGACATCTTTCTCTATTGGAGAAAGAGTTTCGCTGAGCGAAGAGTAATCGGTAATTTCGTAATCTTTCCCGTCGTACGTTATGCCGACGATCGTTCCTCCGGCTTTTACGCCGGCATTTTCTGCCGGAGAATTTCCGTTTACGGAAGCGATTGTCGAAGTATTGGAATAAAATGAAACGCCTATACCCGCTCTCTCGCCTTTTGCTGTCTTTTGAAGAATTTCGTAGTCCTCTTTAGAGTAATAAGCGGAATATCTATCCAAAAGGCTTTCCGCCATAATGCGGATATAATCGTCGCTCTCTTCGAGGTAGTATTTTTTATAGGTGTCAAGTACGAATTTAAGCGAAACGATATCCTGGTCGGTCTTAGCCCTTAAAAAGTACCCGCCGAAAAAACTGCCCGTCATTAAACCCGCAACGACAACGCAAATTATAATATATTTTAAAGTCTTTTTCATCGATT
>CACXDQ010000130.1 GCA_902766475.1 uncultured Eubacteriales bacterium | reverse complement strand
TTTTCAAAAAGCGATGAAAAAACGCTTGATAAATTTAAAAAGCTTATTTCCGTTACGGACTTGTTTTTGCTCGACATAAAACAAATTTCAAGGCAAAAACATATTTCTTTGACAGGGTTTCCCAATGACCATTCCTTGAATTTTGCTGAATTTCTGAGTGATAACGGCAAGGATATGTGGATAAGATACGTCCTTGTACCCGGCTACACGGACGATGAAAACGACGTTTTGAAACTTGCGGAATTTATAAAAAGTTTAAAGACGGTCAGAAAAGTCGAGGTGCTTCCGTATCACACTTTGGGAAAGTCGAAATATAAAGAACTCGGCTTAAAGTATAGTCTTGAAGGCGTTGAGCCTCCTGATGATAAAACAATTAAAAAAACAAGAGAAATTCTTAAAATATGAAAAGTTTTTTAAATTTAAAAAACAGCGATAACGTGCTTTTGATCACGGGAGAAGGGTGCGTGAATTGCGACGTAATGTATCTTACCGCAAAAGAGGTCGTCACGAGCTTTGAAGGCTTAAAGTTTAGCGCTTTAAGCGTCGAGGACGATAAAGATTTAATAGAGAGTTTCAAGGTTGAAAAAGTGCCTTGTCTTATACTCTTTAAAGACGGGGAAGAAAAGGGGAGATGTTACGGCTATCAGCCGGATGAGATACTTAAACTTTGGTTGGAAGCAAAACTTAACAACTGAGTTTTTGGAGGAAATTATGGATTTTGAAGCATGGAACGGCTTCGCTCGTGGTAAATGGAGCGAGGACGGAATAGACGTAAGAGATTTTATTCAGAGAAATTATACCCCATATGAGGGTGATGGTAGCTTTTTGGCAAAACCTACCGAAAATACGAAAAAATTATGGAGTGAGATATTGGAGCTTTCCGCCGAGGAGAGAAAAAACGGCGGCGTTTTAAAAGCCGATACCGAAATTGTTTCCACCATTACTTCGCATAAGCCCGGGTATATTGATAAAGATTTGGAAAAGATCGTCGGTTTACAGACCGACGAGCCTTTTAAACGTGCGCTTCAACCTTTCGGCGGCATAAAAATGGCTGAGCAAGCCTTAAATATGTACGGCTACGAAATAGATCCTAAGGTAAAAGAAATATTCACAAAATACAGAAAGACGCACAACGAAGCGGTTTTCGACGCATATACCCCCGATATGAAAAAGGCAAGGCACGCCCATATTCTTACGGGGCTTCCCGATACATACGGCAGAGGAAGAATAGTCGGAGATTACAGAAGGATCGCCCTTTACGGCGTAGATTATCTTATCGCTAAAAAACAAGAAGATAAGACGTATATGGACGGCGACATGACTCCTGAAAGGGTCAGGGACAGAGAAGAGCTTGCGGAGCAGATAAAGGCTTTGAACGCCCTTAAAACAATGGCGGCAAGTTACGGCTTTGACATCTCTAAACCCGCCACAAACGCCGTTGAAGCCGTTCAGTGGCTGTATTTCGGCTATCTCGGAGCTATAAAAGACCAGAACGGCGCCGCAATGAGCATAGGAAGAAATTCCACGTTCCTCGATATTTATTTTGAAAGGGATATAAATAACGGCGTTTTGACGGAAGAAGAGGCGCAAGAGATAATCGACCACTTTGTAATGAAGCTTCGTATAGTCAAATTCATGAGGATCAAAGAATATAACGAGCTGTTCAGCGGCGATCCCACTTGGGTTACGGAATCGATCGGCGGTATGGGTATAGACGGTAGAACGCTCGTTACCAAAAACAGTTTCAGAATTTTACATACGCTCGATAATTTGGGTCCTGCTCCCGAACCGAACCTCACGGTTTTATGGTCTACGCATTTACCTAAAAACTTTAAGCTCTTCTGCGCCGATCTGTCTATCAGAACTTCGTCGATCCAATACGAGAGCGACGATCTCATGAGACCTGAAATGGGCGACGATTACTGTATCGCTTGCTGCGTAAGCAGTATGAGGGTAGGCAAAGATATGCAGTTTTTCGGGGCGAGGGCTAATCTTGCGAAATGTCTTTTGTATGCAATAAACGGCGGAAAGGACGAGATCGAACTTGAAAGATCAAACGGTTTGCCGCTTCAGGTTTCGCCTGAATTCGTTGCCGTTACGGGCGATGGGCCTCTTGATTTTGATGACGTTTTGCAAAAGTACGATAATATGATGACTTGGCTTGCCGGTCTTTACGTCAATACGCTCAACCTCATTCACTACATGCACGACAAGTATTCTTACGAGGCGCTTGAAATGGCTCTTCACGACACGAATGTGAGAAGGCTTTTTGCAACGGGCGTTGCGGGGCTTTCGTGTGCTGCCGACAGTCTTTCCGCAATCAAATATGCTAAGGTTTACCCCATTAGAAATAAATTCGGCATTGTTACCGATTTCAGGATCGAGGGAGATTATCCGAAATACGGCAATAACGATGACAGGGTGGATCAGATCGCCGTATGGATAGTGAAATCGTTTATGAGGAAGATAAAGAGCCACGACACTTATAGGCACTCTATACCGACAATGAGTTTGCTTACTATTACGTCGAACGTTGTCTACGGCAAAAAGACCGGTAACACCCCCGACGGAAGAAGAGCGGGAACGCCTCTTGCGCCCGGGGCAAACCCGATGCACGGCAGAGATTCGAACGGAGCGCTCGCTTCGCTTGAATCCGTCGCAAAACTTCCTTACGATTATGCGAGGGACGGAATTTCAAACACGTTCAGCGTTACGCCCGAATCGCTCGGGAAAGAAGATTGATTAAAGGAGAAAATATTATGTCTGAAAGAGCTGAAAATTTAGTAAACATGCTTGACGCTTACGTTGCCGACGGCGGACACCACTTAAACGTAAACGTCTTTAACAGAGAAACGCTTCTCGACGCACAGGCTCATCCCGAAAAATATCCTCAGCTTACCGTGAGGGTGAGCGGTTATGCCGTAAACTTTATAAAACTCACGAAAGAGCAGCAAGACGACGTTATTTCGAGGACCATTCACGAAAAGATGTAATTTTATTAAGACAAAAAAATAAGGCAAGGCACACGATTTATCGTATGCCTTGCCTTATTTTTTGTCTTTATAAAATTACATCTTTTCGTGAATGGTCCTCGAAATAACGTCGTCTTGCTGCTCTTTCGTGAGTTTTATAAAGTTT
>CACXDQ010000129.1 GCA_902766475.1 uncultured Eubacteriales bacterium | reverse complement strand
GGGAAACGCTTTCCACAGGTTTATGCAGATGAGGGACTTGACGAGCAAAAACGCCGATAACGAACTTATACGCCTACTTTCCGTCGGCGATCTGACCGAGGAAGAGGGCAAACTTTTAGACGTTGAAAGGCTTCAAGCCGTCGTCGAAAGTCCGCTGTTCGACAAGTTCGACGGGTATAAGATCTACCGTGAACAGCCCTTTACGGCTTTCCTCTCCGCAAAAGATACCGCCCTCGGCGACGCAAATTGCGACGTTCTCGTTCAAGGCGTTATCGACTTCCTCGCAATAGGCGATGAGGGGGCAGTTATAGTAGATTACAAGACGTCGAACAAGTCCGCCGAAAAGCTTAAAGCGAGATACGAAAAGCAGCTCGAAATATACGCCCTCGCCGTGGAAAAGGTGCTTAAAATCAAGGTTACGGGCAAATTTATTTTAAATCTTCTGACGGCGGAAGTCATAGAAATCGGGTAAAACGTTTTACAAAACGCAAATTATGTGTTAGAATATGTTAGAATATATTTAAAATTTCCCCATTGGGGCAAAAAAGGTGTTATTATGAAAAACGTAATGGACGTTCTTTCAGAACGTGGATTTATCAAACAGACCGTCTACGGCGACGATCTTAAAAAACTTCTCGAAAACGAAAGCGTTTCTTTCTACGTCGGCTTCGACCCGACAGCCGACAGCTTGCATATCGGGCATTACATTCCCATTATGGCGATGGCGTGGATGCAGAAATACGGACACCGCCCGATAGCTCTGTTCGGCGGCGGAACGGGCATGATCGGCGATCCGTCCGGTAGGTCGGACATGAGGCAGATGATGACGAGGGAAACCATCGACCACAATATCGAATGTTTCAAAAAGCAGATGTCGAGGTTCATCTCCTTCGAGGGCGACAACGCCGCAATCATCGCAAACAACGCCGATTGGCTTTTAGATCTCAACTACGTCAATTTCCTTCGTGAAATAGGCGTTCACTTCTCCGTAAACAAGATGCTGACCGCCGAATGTTTCAAGCAGAGAATGGAAAAGGGGCTTACTTTCTTCGAGTTCAACTATATGCTCATGCAAGGGTACGACTTCCTCGTTTTAAACCGCAAATATAACTGCGTTCTGGAAGTGGGCGGCGACGACCAGTGGTCCAACATGCTCGCCGGCGTCGACCTCATAAGGAGAAAGGAGCAAAAGGACGCTTACTGCCTTACTTGCACCCTTCTTTTAAACAGCGAGGGCAAGAAGATGGGCAAGACGCAAAAGGGTGCGTTGTGGCTCGACGAAAACAAGTGTTCCGTCTACGATTTCTATCAGTATTTCAGAAACGTAGAGGACGTAAAAGTAGCCGAATGTATGCGTCTTTTGACGTTTATGGATATGGACGAGATAGCCGAGCTTACCAAGTACAACGACGAGAGAATGAACGCCGCAAAGGAAAGGCTTGCGTTCGAGGTTACAAAGCTCGTCCACGGCGAGGAAAAGGCGAAAGAGGCGCAGAGGCAGGCAAAGGCGGCTTTCGGCGGCAACGCAGAGGATATGCCGTCATATAGCGCAAACGGCGCCGACAATCTCCTCGATATAATGGTGGGCGCAGGCGTCGCTAAATCAAAGGGCGAAGCGAGAAGGCTCATCGAGGGCGGCGGCGTTTCCGTCGACGACAAAAAGGTTACTTTGGACGATATGGTCATCTCCGCCGAGCTTAAAGGGAAAGGCAGTTTCGTCCTTCACAAAGGCAAGAAAGTACACATTAACGTAACGTTATAAGGGAGGCAACATGGAAAAGTTTTATCTTAACGGCGTCTGGAACATTTCGGGCGGCAAATACAACACTACGGGCAAAGTTCCGGGATCGGTCTATTCCGCTCTCCTCGAAAACGGGCTTATGGAAGATCCGTTTTACAGGGATAACGAGGCGAAAGCGCTCGCCATAATGGACGACGAATTCACATTTTCGAGAGAATTTTATTACGAAAAGAAGTCCGACAGCGTGATTTTGGTATGCGAGGGCATAGATACGCTTTGCGATCTATATATAAACGGAAAATTTCTCGCACATACCGACAATATGCACAGGACGTTCCGCTTTGAGGTCGCAAATCTCCTCAAAGACGGCAAAAACGAGATAAAAGCGGTATTTCCGCCCTACGATAAATATATAAAGGAAAAGCACAAG
>CACXDQ010000128.1 GCA_902766475.1 uncultured Eubacteriales bacterium | reverse complement strand
TGGAATCTGTCTTTTGAGTGTTCATTATAGCCGTTACGTGGAGGAAAAGTCCGTCGTTGGTCTTTACGCCGTAAACGGTTATCGTCCTGTCGTCGTCGTATTCCGCAACGGTGTTGCCGGTGCCGTAATAGCTGTCGAGCGTGCCGTCCAACACGAGGTTGCCGTACTTGTTCCAGAATTCGCCCGTTATAGTTAAGTTTTCGTTTACTACGATGGAATATACGCCGTCTACGGGTACTATTTCCACGTCGTTTGCATAGAGCTTATTGATAACGGCTTTATCGGTTGCGGCAAACGTTACCGTATTGCCCTCGACGACCGTCGTTGCGCTCGCCGTAGCCTTGCCGTCTACCGCCGACATATCTATGGACATAAGCCCCTTGAAAGTAATGGTAATAGCTGCGTCCTCGTCGGGCATTTCAAATTTGTAAACGCCCTTTTCGTCCGCCGTTACCTCTGCGCCGTTGACGTAAACTTTATCGAGTATCTTTTCGCCTGCGTCGACGGTGAAGGTTATCTCGTCCGTCTTTTTAGCGGTATCTTTGCTCACTTCTATCGTAACGCCCTCGTATTCGCCTGCGGTTATCTTGTGAGGAGCGTACATTCTGTAAGCCACATTGTCTGCGCCCACTATTGCGGAAGCGTCTTTTGCGTACATGTCCATATTGAAGTTGAATACCGAAACGGCGACTTCCATATCGGACGGAATGATGTTTTCAAGCGTGCCTACTATCAAATCGTCTGCGATGAAGTAGAACGTGTTGCCCTTTCTTGCTATTGCAAGAGTCTTAAAGCTGTGGTCTACCTTATAGTCGAAGCTTACGGGGTTTACATATTTGTAACCGTCCGTCCAGCATCCGCCCCAGTCCCAATCTCTGTTTATAACTTCGGGACGGCGGAATACCATCGACCAGTTGTTGGTGAAGTGATTGCCGTTGTCGTTGATGTGGAGCGCACAGTCAAGCCCCCAGAAATAGGTGGCTTCGGTCGTCCTTATCGCAAGACCTGCTTTCGGGTAAGCGTCGTAAGCGTTCAAGCCGGCGACGGAGATTTTGGCCTCGGCATAGAAATCTTCGGCGGTGTAGAGATCGCTTATAAATAATTGCGATTCCGCTACGCCCTTGTTTTCCCAAACGCCGTTTTCGTCTACTTTCCAGCCTGCGCTGTAAGTGAGTGCGGGTGCGCCTTCGACCGTGACGTCGCCAAGTCCGTTTGCGGAAACCGTTCTCTCAATTCCGAGTGCGCCGAGAATTTCTCTCGTCAAAACGGCATAGCCGTCTACGCCGTAATGCAGCCCGTCGCCGTTAAACCAACGCATCGTCGAGTCTTCATTGTCGGCAACGATGTATTTTGCCATGTCGATATAGTTGAGTTTAGCGTCGTTTTCAGCCATTTCAGCCATGTGGGCGTTTACCTTGTCGTATTCTGCCCACTTGTTTTGGAACATCATGTTGTGGACCAAACCGACGTAATAGATATTTGCGTTCGGGAAAGCCTCTTCGTAAGCGGCTATAAGGCGGTTGAGCCTTAAAATGCACTCTTCACCCGAAGTGTTGCCGTCGTCGATATCGTTTACGCCGATGTGGACGATTATGTTTTCGGGGCTATAAAGCGCCTGCATCGCCGCAAGCTGATTGAGCCAGTATTCCGTCTTAGTTCCGCCGACGCCCTCGTTTGCGGCTTCATTGCCGAACGTGGAGCCGTAGGTGTACCAGAATGCGGTGTCCATATAGCTGTCGCCGATGAAGAGATAATCTTTTTCTTCGGAAACTATTTCGTATTTTTCGAGATTTTCGGTTGCGAGGCTGTAACCGCTCACTTTCATGAGCATGTTGAAGCCGCAAGCGCCGATATAAGCCTCGGTATCCTCACGGATAGCGCAAGTGACGTATTTTACGAATTCGCCGTTGGCGTAAAGTGCGAACAATGCGCCCTGACGATAGATGCCGAGCGTTACGGAATTGTCGCCCGTGTACTGAGCCGAAGTGCCGCCCAAAGTGCCTATATCCGACCAGTTGCCCGCCCAACCGCCGTTTCCGGCGTTGGCTCTCGTGTTGTAGCCGAGACGGACGGAGCTTTCGTTGAAGTTCACGCCGTCGGCGGAAGATGCGTCGACGTAGAAGAAGAATCCGTCTTTTCCGTCTGCGCTCGTTACCGTCATACCGAATTTGCCCCAACGCTCGCCGTTAAGAAGTTCTTTGATATTGAACTTGGCTTCGGCATAGATCTTCTTTGCGTTGGAATTGAACATGTAGATATAGTTGTCGTTGTCGAGGCGGTCGAGGGTGATATATGGGTTTTCTCCGCCGTCGTCGTGTTCGGTGTTCCAACCGGTGCCCATGGTAAGGTCAGCCGCTTCGCCCCAGACGTAGCTGTATTGAAGATACTGATTTGCCTTGTATTCGTTGTCGCCTATTACCATAACGTAAGTATGAACGTTTTCTGCGTCCGTCTTTAAGCCGTCGAAGTAAGCGCCCGCAACGGTTATGTCGTCTACCGCATTGGTAAGACCGACGCATACCGCCGCATTCTTTTCCTCGGCGCTTATGCCGACCAGATCATAGGGGAGTTCGAAGGATACGGCATAGCCCGAAACGCTCTCGTTGTCGAGCGTTATCATGTTAGCCGTTTTCGTTAT
>CACXDQ010000127.1 GCA_902766475.1 uncultured Eubacteriales bacterium | reverse complement strand
TTACTTTTTGAACACGACGTAAAACTTAGTGCCTTTGCCCTCTGTCGAAGATACGTCGAGCGAAAGATCCAATACTTCGGCTATTTTCTTTACGGTGGCAAGCCCCAAACCGTTGCCTGGCGTGGAACGTGATTTGTCGCCCCTGAAATATTTGTCGAACATTCTCTTTCTCGTTTCCTCGTCCATGCCGATGCCGTCGTCCTCGATCAAAACGGTGGTGTTTTTATCCGATTCTTTAACGCTTATCCTCACAGTGCCGCCCTTCGGGGTGAACTTGATCGCATTTTGTATTACGTTCAAAAACAGTTGGCTAAGCAGTTCTTCGTTTGAATACACGAAAAATTCGAGAAAGTCGGCGTCGATGTCAACGCCCTTTTCTTCCCAGCTCTCTTGAAGCATCAAAATGCAGCGGCGGAGTTGTTCGGAGAGGTTATACAATTTCATATCGACGTTTAATCTGTTATTTTCAAGTCTGTCGAGAAGAAGCGTTCCGGCGGTGAGGTCGATCAGTCTGTCGCTTTCGGTAGCTATTATTTTAAGATATTCCTGCCGCTCCTCATCGGTGATATTGCCTTTTGAAAGCAGCCTTGCAAAGCCTCTTATAGATACGATAGGCGTTTTCAGCTCATGAGAAAAGTCGTTTATAAAGTCGTTTTGCGCCTTTTCCACGCCCTTTAAATATGCGGCGAGTTCGGTAAGGCTCTTTGCGACTTTTTTATATTCGAGAGGAAGTTCGGGGAAAGTTATGTCATAATTGCCCCTGCAAATCTTTTCGGTTGCGTCTACTATCGCATTTGCGGAAGTTACTATCTTCGCCGTCCGCCTCGTATAGACGAAAAGCCCTGCGCCTATCGAGCAAAGCGCAATGAATATCACGAAGAAATATGCGTGAAGCATATTGAATTGCACTACGCCCGTAAACATTAAAATTATTATTATAAAGAGGAAAAACCCTACCGAGGCGGTACACGTAATAAGCCCGAAAAGCACGTCGGGAGCGGAAAATTGCCTCTTTTTCTTATTCTTTTTGCGCTCAGGCATCGGCGGTTACCGCCTTATATCCAAGCCCTCTTACCGACTTTATCTCCACGCCCGAATTTTCGGAAAGTTTTTCCCTTATGCGGTTTATGTGGACGTTCAAAGTATGGTCGTCTTTATCGGAAGTGCCCCAAACGTCCTCCATAAGCTCGTTTCTCGTGAATATCTTGCCCTTGTATGATAAGAGCTTAAAGAGAAGCAAAAATTCCTTTTGGGTAAGCCCTAAGTCCTCGCCGCCCGACGTTACCGTCATCGACGAATAGTCAAGCTCGATATTTCCCGCCTTTATCTTCTGTTCGGAAGCCGACTTCGCACGGCGAAGGAGCGCCTTTATCCTGAGTAGCATTTCCTCTTCGTCGACGGGCTTTGTCATATAGTCGTCAGCGCCGACCATAAACCCGTAATGCTTGTCGGACGGAGATTGTTTAGCCGTAACTATTATTATCGGGACGTCTGCGTCTTTCTTCCTTATCGCCTCTGTAAGCCTGAAACCGCTCATATCGGGCAACATTATGTCGGCTATTATGAGGTCGGGTTTTTTTGAATCGAACAGAGAGAGCGCTTCCGCACAATTTTCTGCGGCTATCGGGAAATACCCGCCGTTTTTAAGCACTACGCTCATGAGCTTCCTCGTGCTGAAATCATCTTCAACGATAAGTACGGAAAACATAAGACCTCCCCAAAAAGTTTATTCTCAATTTATTTTACCACACTTTTTATTTTTTTGGAATAGTTTTTTACAACTTTGTCGCTTTTTGTGAAAAATATTTTTTATAAATGAAAGATATATGAATATTGGGCGTTTCGCCTTTAAAATATTTTACTTTATTCGTAATTATTGGTAAAATATAGTGCGAAAGAGGTCTTATTATGCTTGAACTTAAAAATATTGTTAAAGAATACGTCACCGCCGACGAAAAAGTGCTTGCCTTAAAAGGGGTGAGCCTTAAATTCCGCAAGAGCGAGTTCGTGTCCGTACTCGGCCCGTCGGGCTGCGGAAAGACCACGCTTTTAAATATCGTGGGCGGGCTTGACAGATACACTTCCGGCGACCTTATCATAAACGGCAAAAGCACGAAAAACTTTTCGGATAAAGACTGGGATACTTACAGAAATCACCAGATAGGTTTCGTGTTTCAAAGTTACAATCTCATTCCTCATCAAACGGTGCTTGAAAACGTCGAGCTTGCGCTCACCCTTTCGGGTATAAGCGCCGCCGAGAGAAAGGAGAGGGCTATAGCCGTTCTCGAAAAGGTAGGGCTTAAAAACAAGATAAACAATCGCCCCAACCAACTTTCGGGCGGACAGATGCAGAGGGTGGCGATAGCGAGGGCGCTTATCAACGACCCCGAAATTTTGCTTGCCGACGAGCCGACGGGCGCACTCGATTCAAAGACGAGCGTGCAGATAATGGACCTTTTAAAGGAGATATCCAACGACAGGCTCATCGTTATGGTAACGCACAACCCCGAACTCGCAGAAAAGTATTCGTCGAGGATAATAAGGCTATTGGACGGCGAACTCGTAGGCGACGATAAGCCCGTTACGGACGAGGAAGTCGAGGAAGAAAACAATATTTCCGCAAACGAAACCCGCACAAACAAGGGCAGAAATAAAACTTCGATGTCCTTTTTCACTGCGCTCTCTCTCAGTTTTAAAAACCTCATGACCAAAAAGGCGAGGACTTTCCTCGTTTCTTTCGCCGGAAGTATCGGCATAATAGGCATTGCGCTCATTCTGTCGCTGTCGGCGGGCTTTCAGGGCTATATAAACAGGGTGCAGGAAGAAACGCTGTCGTCTTACCCGATTACCATATACAAGTCGACGACGGACTATTCCGCCGTGCTTGCCGACACGAGCGAAAATGACGTCGACGCCGAGGAATTTCCCGACAGCGACGAGATAACGGCGAACGAAACTTTCTCGCATATGCTCGAAGCGATTAACAGCGCAAAGATCACCAACGACCTCGTAAGCCTTAAAAAATATCTTGAAAATTACGATAAAAATAAGGTTACGGCGATAAGGTACACTTACGATATTTCTTTCGATACCTATGGCAAAAACGAGATAACGGGCGAGGAAAACGTAAAGCTTCAATCGGTTATGGACACGTTTTTAAAGCTCACTTCGAGCGCCTCATCGTCGAGCGCATCTATGATGAGCATGATGGGCATGAACGTTTGGAGCGAGGCTATCGACAACGAAAGCCTCATTAAGAGCCAATACGATATAGTCGGAAAGGGCAGATGGGCGGACTTTTCGAGGGACGACGAGATAATGGTTGTCGTTTCCACTCGTAACAGAATTGCCGATTACGTCCTTCCGAGCCTCGGGCTTATGGATCCAAACGAGCTTTTGTACCCCATGGCGGATACGTTTATTTCTCAGACGTACCGCAACATCAGCCCGGAAGAAAAGGAAAAGATGATAAAGGCGATGGGCATAAATAAACCCACCGGCAACGCAAAGACGACGTTCACCGTCGACGATATCGTCGGCAGAGAATTTTCGATCATGCTCCCGTCGGACTATTACGTCAAAAACGACGACGGAACTTTCTCATATATGGGCGACGACGGAGATTTTGTCAAGGCGGCGGCTGAAAAAGCTAAAAAAGTTAAGGTCGTCGGCGTGTTGAGGCTTAAAGAGGGTGCCGTCGGCGGCGCTTTCGACGGGAAAATTATTTACGGAAAGGGGCTTACCCATTCGCTTTTAAGGGCGAACGAAACGGCGCCCGTCATCGTTGCGCAGAAAGACGAGTATGAGATAAACGTGCTTACGGGCGAGGAATTCTTCGGGACGGAGGCTTCCTATACTTCCAACATGAGCGCTTTCGGCTACGTTACCGAAAACGATATTTCTTCGATAAGCATCTATTCGTCCACGTTTGAAAATAAAGATTACGTCGTGTCGCTGATCGACAAGTACAACGAGGGTAAATCTGATAGCGACCAGATAAAATATACCGATTATCTGTCGATATTGATGTCGTCCATCACGACGATAATTAATGCTATAAGTTACGTCCTTATCGGCTTCGTGTCCGTTTCGCTCATAGTTTCGTCGATAATGATAGGAATTATAACTTATATTTCGGTTTTGGAGAGAATAAAGGAGATAGGCATTTTGAGGGCGCTCGGTGCGTCGAAGAAAGACGTTTCGAGGGTGTTCAACGCCGAAACGCTCATTATCGGCTTTACGTCGGGCGTAATAGGTATAGTAATTGCGATTTTGCTCGACATACCCATATCGCTGCTTATATATTCGTTCGCAAATATCGCCAACGTTGCGGCGCTCCCCGTCGGCGGAGCGATTGCGCTCGTCGCCATATCCATGCTTTTAACGTTTATAGCGGGGCTTATACCGTCGAGGATAGCAAGCAAAAAAGACCCCGTAATCGCATTGAGGTCGGAATAAGATCATATTGTAAGCCCACGGGTATGGCGTAAAGCGCCATACCCGTGGGCTTTTTGTTACCGTTTTGTTGTTCTCTGTGCGGAATGCATTATAAGCCGATTCTCGCCAGGCGTATTTGTATACGCCTTCGCTCGCCTTTACTGAAATTATTCGTAATCGACGG